>JASDWX010000057.1:0-62348 GCA_041890515.1 Alteromonadaceae bacterium | reverse complement strand
TAATGATCGTTTTGAAGGAAAAGTTGTAGAGCCTCGCAAAGGTATTCGAAGTGGACATATCCCTCATTCAGTGAACCTACCTTATAGTGATTTACTGAAAAATGGTGTGTTACTGCCAAAAAACATACTGGAAGAAAAATTCAAGAAAATTAATCGACAAAATAAACCAATGATTATGAGCTGTGGTTCCGGTGTAACGGCTTGTATTCTAGCGTTAACCGCTGATATATGCGGTTATCAGCAGTTTAAAGTTTATGACGGTTCATGGAGTGAATGGGGTGCTGATCATACTCTCCCTGTAATAACTACTGACTAATATAGCGTTTAATTTTAATAAAATCCTTCCTTATTGTTGTTTAGTCAAATTAACTATTTTAATTGTTAATTTGACTAAATAATCGCACGACATATTATGTCTTTATTTTTTTTGTCATTGCCTTTCAAATAAAATCAATAATAATCAATGGCTTAATTTTTGTTACTACTTGGCATGTCACTTGTAATAGAAGACATAGTAGTAAGTTAAACGTTAACTCATTGAGCTAATGTCTAACGAGTAATCAAATTAATAAAACTAATAGAAGCGCATTAGCGTAGGAGAATGGATTATGGGCATGTTTTCACGTTTTACAGATATTATTAACGCTAACTTAAACAATATGTTGGATAAAGCCGAAGACCCTGAAAAAATGGTTAAATTGATCATTCAGGAAATGGAAGAAACTTTGGTTGAAGTACGTTCTACTGCTGCGAAAAATATCGCCGAAAAGAAAACCTTGATGCGTCAAATTGCGTCATTAGACACAAGTATTGATAACTGGCAAGAAAAAGCCGCATTAGCTATCAGCAAAGACCGTGATGATTTAGCAAAATCAGCGTTGAGTGAAAAACAAAAGTGTGTGGTACAAGTGAGTGAGTTACAAGATGGATTAGCTCAGCTTGATGTTTTTCTCAATGCTGTTCAAGAAGATAGTCAACACTTACAAGAAAAGTTACAAGAAGCAAAACGTAAGCAAGAAGCTTTCGCACTTCGTCAAGAGTCAGCACAAGTACGCTTAAAATTTCGTGAAAGAGCGGTTGTTTACAATATTGATGAAGCAATAGGTAAATTTGAGCGTTACCAACAAAAAATTGATCGTGTTGAAGCTGAAATAGAGTCTTATGACTTTACGGCTAATAAAGATCTCGATAGCCAATTTCGCGACTTAGAAAAAGATGAAACCATTGAAAAAGAATTAGCGGCTTTAAAAAAACAAGTCGTTAATGGTTGAGTGAAAAACTGCAATAAAACTTAGGAGCTAAATATGATTCAAGAAAGTGACTATTTTATAATGATTATATGTTTGGCTCCGGTATTAACTTTGTTTGTAGGCGCAGGGTTATTAAAAATTTTGAAAAAAAGTCGTTGGAAATGAGGAATAAATAATGAGCTATCAACGTGAATATTCAGTGAAAAAAACATTAAAAAAAGATGTTGAACACAAAAAATTATCCGGTATTTGTGCCGGTATTGCAAAATATTATGAATTACCAAGAGTCGCAATACGTATTGCCGCTATTGGTGCATTGATTATATTTCCGTTAGCTACGGGGGTGGCTTATGTTGTTGCAGCAATATTACTCCCATCAAAAGGTTAAAATGAAGTTTTACATGTAATTTAAAGTGATGAATAAACTTGAAAATTACCGATAGTAAAAATAAAGAAAGGCCGGAGGCACTATGTCATTTATGAAATCATTGATGCTAGCAATTTTTGTGACATTATTTATCACTTATGTCTTGGGGATTAGCTTTATAGAAATGTTTAATGTTGATCTATATGTAGGCAAAGAGCTTATAGCACCACTAAAAGCAATAAGTGTATCAGCAATGATTATGGTAATTATAGTTATGCTGGCATTTGCAATTGTGATGAGTGTTTTTGGTTCACTGATTTTTATTGGTATGATGCTCTTTGGTATATTTGCTATGGTGATGATGGGTGTTTTTTGGCCAGTTATATTTATTATGCTTATTATTTGGTTAATGGTGCGTGATAAAAAACAAGCAACTTAAACATTTTTGTTAAATATTTATGTATTCATATTTACCAATAAACGCTTAAATTTTGGACTTCGTCAGCCATTACTTTTGGTATAATTGCTTTAACATCTATTTATAGAAATTTTACTTGCCATGACTAAATCTACGTTAATTGCCAGATAGTATTGCCTACATTGATAGTAGTCCCTCCTCTATTTCTCCAACATCATCGTACTGAATAAAATCAACGGCAACTAAGTAATCATTTTGCGTGTATTGTAGGTGAGCATCTAATGTTTTTAGGCACAAAAATAGTCTTCATTGCCTTGAGTTCATAAGCAGTAGCAATACGTATTTCGTTTGTTTGATTAAATTCGAACACACAATGAAAGGCTATTTAGTTCAGCACTTTTTTTATTTGTTTAATTGAAGGTTATGGTCAATCATGATTACTTTTGTGAACAATAATTAAGTTATCCATTTTGCTCAAGCTTAGTTACAATGTCTATGGAGTAACAGTATTCGGTCTAAAAAAGGAAGTATAGCGAGAAATGAATAAAATAAGTTTAATAGCAATGGTATTATCTTTTACTTTACTTAACATGAGTGGAGAGACACTCGCTGGTGAATATAACAGCAATATTATTATTGAAGCCCCTTATGTTAGGGCAAGCATACCTGGAACGATTATAACGTCGGCTTATATGTCGATTGAAAATAAAAGTGATGCGATTTTAACGTTAACAGGTGTAAGTAGTTCGTTCTCCGATAGAATCGAAATTCATCAGCATAGTCTTAGCGATGGTATGATGAAAATGCGAAAAGTTGAACAGCTGGTGATCAAAGGACACAGTCGTGTAGTTTTGCAGCCGATGGGTTATCACTTAATGATATTTAACGTAAAAAACACGTTGATACCAGAAGAGGAAGTTTCATTATCGTTGCATTTTCAAAAACAAAAGGATCTGGTAATAACGATTCCTGTGCGAAGTATAAAGCAAGAAAGACAGTCTAAAAAACCGCATCACCATCATTAGGAGCTCAGCATGACAACCAAGTTTTCAAGTAAAATCATTGTGACAATATTTTTTGCCATTATTCTTTCATTTTATTTTCTAGGAATGTACTGGAGTTTTGAGCCAAACCAGCTTGATATTAAAGCTGAAGTTACTCAAGATGCTGCCGCTGATGGCGTAAATCCTGTTATCGGCTATACAACAACAACCGCATTAATTAGAGTCACTGAAACATTATTAAATAAGCCTGGTGGGTATCTTTCTAATGATGCTTTACCCCCTTCTGTATTTCTAGATAATATTCCAGCTTGGGAGTTGGGTGCTCTTGAAATGTCACGTGATATGGCACTCGTTATGCGTCAAGAGTTTAGTCGTTCTCAGTCTCAATCAGTAGAAAACAATCACTTGAAAGTGGCTCAACCTCAGTACAATATTGATCATAAGAGTTGGGCCATGCCAAGTACTGAAAGCGAATACAATAAAGCGGTCAATGAATTGTATGCTTATCGTAAAGCGTTAACAGATGTTAATAGTCAAGCAGCACAATTTTATGCGCGTTCAGATAATTTACGTGATTGGATTCAAGAAGTGAATAAACGTTTAGGCAGCTACTCACAAAGACTCAGTGCGAGTGTTGGTCGTGAACAGTTAAACACTGATTTAGCCGGTGATAGTGTTGCTCAGCAATCAACTTATACCCAATCTAGCGTCGAGTTAAAAACTAGCTGGTGGGACATAGATGATGAGTTCTATGAAGCTCGTGGAGCATGTTGGGCGTTATTACACTTTTTACGCGCAGTAGAAATTGATTTTAATGATGTTTTAGAGAAGAAAAATGCTAAAGTAAGCGTACAACAAATTATTCGAGAACTTGAAGCGAGTCAAGAATCTATATGGAGTCCAATGATTCTTAATGGTGATGGTTTTGGTTTGCTAGCAAATCATTCTTTAGTAATGGCAAATTATATTTCACGTGCTAACGCAGCACTTATTGATTTAAATGACTTATTAAGTCAGGGATAATAAAGAGAAGATCATGAAAAAAGCAGCATTAGCAATACTAGTTACCGGTTTACTTTCATCTTCAGCAATGGCAGATACCATCGCAGGGCTTTATATAGGTGGTTCAATATGGAGCAATGAAGCATCAGGTACTTTTGGTGAAAAAAATAACCTCGTTGATTTTAATTTAGAAGATAAAGAACAAGGTTCATTGTTTATTGCTTTGGAACATCCTTTACCATTCATACCCAATTTGTTAATTGCTTCAACTACATTAGATACCGATGGTTCTACCACATTGACGGAAAGTTTTGAATTTGACGGTGAAACCTTTGATGTAAATGTACCTGTTGAAAGCACGTTTGATATTAGCTATGTAGACTATACGTTATACTATGAAGTCTTTGATAATGGCCTTTTTTCTTTTGATTTTGGTTTGACGGCGCGTGACTTCGACGGAGATGTAATGGTTTCTTCAGTGATTGAAGGGTCATCTACTGCTGCAACAGTATCAGTAGCTCAAGTAGTGCCGATGCTTTATGTTTCAACGATTGTTGGTTTACCAGGTACTAGCCTGAATCTTTTTGCAAATGGTAACTTATTATCATTTGATGGTCATACATTATACGATTACCAAGTCGGCATAAGTTATGAATTAATTGATAACTTAGCTGTAGATGTAAATTTAACTGCCGGCTATAAAGCAGTTAAACTTGAACTTGAAGATTTAAATGATTTATATACTGACGTTGAGTTTACTGGTGTTTTCGCTGGCGTTGTTGTTCATTTTTAAAATTTTTAATTCACTTTAAAACGCTTTCAGCATTTAACATGGACTGTTATCTTGTCCTCTAGCTTGGTAACATTAAGTGTTGCTTATTATCTTTAAAATAATAAGCAACATAATAAATAATAAAGCACTAAAAAAACCGTTTACTTGTATTGGCAGACTCATCAAGATCGTTATAAATGAACCCTTAGTGCAAATAGTGAAGAGGTTAAGACAACATATTAACCTTACTATAAAACACGATTTACTCTTTAAAAATTTCAATTTAATTAGAGACCTTTGTATTGAACACTTTAAAATCTGATTAAAGAGAAGTCCATTTCAATGTTGAATGTTATTACTTATCTAAACTACTTGCTCTGATTTTATCATTATCGACAGAAATAAAGTACGAGGCTTATTGACGAGCAAAGATCGTAAAAGTGCTTTCATACATTTAGCGTGCTGAACCACCAATATCAATTAGTGCTCAGGCAAATAGGCACTGATCAAACACGAATAAAATCAATAATCAAAAAGCTGATTACACGCTAGTACTCAAGATAATCTTTTTGGCAAGCCGAGCGTATTAGAAGCCTTGTGATACAAAAATAAACTATGAAAATCATATTTAACATAATGAGATAAACTTAGCGCATGGCCTCATTGAAATGAGTACTTGCCAGTAGTTACTCACTTATAACAAAGGGTAGGTAAACCTTTCGACAGTCATGCTTAAAAAGCATTATTAATGTTTACGCTAAACTCACGATAAATAATTAAATGAATATTCAGTAGTAACCCATTGATATATAGTCTAATAAGATGCCAAGCTAAAATGCTGTTTGTTGGTGTTGGTCAGTTAGTCGAATGCATTGAATACTTAATGACCTTTAAAGACGGTGGCTAAAGAATACACAGGAAACAATGTCCTTTTGTTATGAATGTGATAAGAAATATAGCGAGAAGGGCTAATAAAAAATGGTTGGGCTTGATAATGATTATTGCTCAACCCTTTATGGTTTTGGATTGAAATATCCTAGCGTGTTTGTCCAGAACGAGTTCTATAGGCAATTAGTCGGTGAAGATAAATTTTTGCTTGTATGGAAACCAATACACTCTCAACAGCGGTGTTAAGTGAGAATTGCCGAATAAGGATAGAACAAATTGCCCAATTGGCGAAAAGGTTTTTTCCTAAAAATTATTTTAAATCAATAAGCTAAACAGGTTAATAAGTCAATATGCCTTCTCCAAGAACAATAAATATAAAGCGATTTCAAACTATAGCTTGATTGAACTTGAGCATATTACACAAGCTAAAATATTATATAACAATAATTATATTTTTAGATACTAAACATTTACATTATTCTTACATGTGCTAAGTTTAAGCGTCGCATTTTTGCGGGTTCTTTAATAGCAATATATACAAGCTTTTGAGGATCACTATATCAAACTAGTAGATAACATGGGATTTGAAGTCATTTATCAGCTAAAAATAATAAATTGCGCACTATAAGCGCAGCAGGAGATTATCAGTGAGAAATAAAGTAGCAGTAGCTGTATCAACAGCATTAATAACTGTAAGCCTAAGTTCAGTTGCAAGTGTTGACATTGCAAGTAAAACGTTAACTTTTGAAGCAAACCCAGCTTTAAAATCTATTACAAATTCAAAATTAGCAAATAATACATATAGCACAAAATTTGTCGCTGAAAAGAACCTAGCTGCAGGTGTGTATACATATATTGTTCGTCTAAAAGATATGCCTCTAGCAACTTATGACGGCAGTATCGCTGGATTAGCAGCGACAAATCCAAACATAGCCAAAAAAGAATTATTTGCAAAATTAGCAAAGTCGAAAATGACTTCTCAACAAATTCGTAATGAATTACGTTTAGATACGAAGTCAACAGATTCAGTTCAATATACTAATTTCCTAGAGAGTAAACAGGCAGACTTTCTTACTCAAGCTAAAAGCAAGTTAGGTAAAAATGCTCAAGTTGTTTACCAATATAAAAATGCTTTTAACGGTTTAGCGCTAAACTTAACGCAAGACGAAGCAGCTAAACTATCATCTTTAAACAGCGTAGCATTTGTTGAACGTGAACGTATGGAACAAATGGATACTGATACAGGTCCAATTCATATCGGCGCTACACAAGTGTGGGAAGGTGAAGGGCCTACCGCAGTGAACATGGGTGAAGGCGTAATTATTGGTGTTATTGATAGTGGTGTAAATTCAGACCATGATTCTTTTGCTGATGTTGGCGGTGATGGTTATGACCACACTAACCCTTGGGGTGCTGGTGTTTACGTTGGTGATTGTGCAGGTGATTTCGCTTCAATGTGTAACGATAAACTCATCGGTGTACGTTCATATGCATCGGTAACAGATAATTATGACGACGTAGCTGTATATGGTGATACTCCTCCAGCGAAAAATGGTGAAGATTACGGTGGACACGGTTCACATACAGCAAGCACCGCCGGTGGTAATATTTTAAAAAATGTATCATTAGTAGATCCTGAGTTTGGTGAAGCAGAAAGTGATGGCATTAATTCAACAGGCTTTGAGTTTGAACAAATATCAGGTGTTGCACCACACGCCAACATTGTTGCGTATCAAATTTGTAATTCTGGTGATAGTGGCGACACATATTCAGGTTGTCCAGGTGCAGCAATTATTGCAGCACTAGATGACGCAGTAGCAGATGGTGTAGATATTTTAAACTATTCAATCAGTGGTGGTGGTGATCCATGGACTAGTTCAACAGAACTTGGTTTTTTAGCCGCACAACAAGCCGGTATTTTTGCAGCCGTATCTGCAGGTAATAGTGGTCCAGGGGCATATACAACACCTAAAAGTGCTCCTTGGTATACTGCTGTTGGTGCATCCACTCACGGACGTACTGTTGCTTTTGATAAAGAATTAAATGGCTTCACTGGTGGTGATACAGAATTAGCTGCCCTTGAAGGTAGTAGTGCATCAGAGGGAATTACGGCTAAGATAGTTTGGGCTGGTGATTACACTAACTCAAATGATGTCAGTGGTGATCCTGCACAATGTTTAGAGCCTTTTCCAGAAGGTACATTCGATGGTGAAATTGTAGTTTGTGATCGAGGTGCAATTGCCCGTACACAAAAAGCAATTAATGTTGCTGATGGCGGCGCAGGTGGTTATGTATTGGGTAACATTGATGGTGGCGCAGAAAGCGTAGCCAATGACGTTTACATTATTCCTGGTATTCATATGAATGCTGAAAACGGAAATTCACTGCGCACTTGGTTAGCAAGTGGTATAGATCATATGGCAACTATTACAGCTGCCGCTGGTGAATTGGTAATTGGCCAAGCTGATGACATGGCGGGTTTCTCATCACGCGGTCCTAACCTTTATGTTGATAACATAATGTCTCCATCCGTTACCGCTCCGGGTGTATCAATTTATGCTGCATATTCAGATCAACAGTTCGGACATGATGTAACCGGTACAGCACCTGCAGATTTTGCTTTCTTGCAAGGTACATCTATGTCATCACCTCATACCGCGGGTGCAGGTGCAGTGTTAAAATCTGCACATCCTACATGGACACCTGACAATATCCGTTCAGCATTAATGCTTACCGCAACAACTGATGTACGTAAAGAAGATGGTGAAACACCTGCAGATGTATTTGATATGGGGTCAGGAAGTATTCGTGTTAATTTAGCAACAAATACTGGCCTAGTGATGGATGAAACGTTTGCTAACTATATGAAAGCAAACCCATCTGTTAGCGGAAAACCTGAAACATTGAATATACCATCAATGGCTAATACTAAGTGTATTGATACTTGTTCATGGACACGTACATTTACTGCAACTGCAGATGCAAGCTGGGCAGTTACAACAAACTCGCCAGCTACGGGAACAGAGGAAACTCCAATTCCTAGCACGATGGAATTAACCGTAACGCCTTCAAGTTTTGATATTTTAGCCGGTGAAACTCAAACTATTACCGTTACAGCTGATGTTAGTGCATCTGCCGCTAATGTATGGAATTTTGGTGATGTTACATTAACTTCGGCAGGTATGCCTGATGCAAGACTACCTTTATTGGTACAAGTAGGCGGTAATAATTTACCTACTAGTGCATCAATTGTTGCTAACCGTGCTGATGGTTCTATAACCTACACTGGCTTAAAGTCTGAAGACTTATCAGGTACAGTAACAGCAGTAGCTTATGAATCTAACGTTATTGAAGAAGTTACATTAGGGGTTCCTGATGGCAGTTACGGTTTACACGAAGTGACATTTACTGAAACTGTTCCTCAGGTTGTCTTTACCACAAGCTCAGATGAAGCTCCAGATGCTGATTTAGTAATTTACGACGCTTCATTCTCTGTAATTGGCGTAAGCCAAGGATCAGACACTAACGAGTTGGTATCTTTCACTGATCTAGCTGCAGGTACTTATTATGCTGCTATATGGGCATATACTCCATCTGCTCCAGGAGCAACTGATGCTGTAAACCTACAAATATCTACAACTAATTTTAATGAAGACTCTATCAGTGAAGTGGTTACTACATCGTTAATGCAAAATGCGAATGACTTTGACTTAACACTAACTTGGACCGGTGCACGTAACAATGCTGGTTTAGTTGAATTAAAAGATGCTGATAGTAATTTTGTAATACCTTGGTCAATATCTCTAGGTAAATCTGATGTTGTAGAAGTTATTGCTGATGAGCTTGTAAATGGTTTGCAAACTATGGAACCAGGTGTAGCTCAACCAGTAGCATTTGAAATTGCTCCTAACTTTACTAACAGTGACAAAGTTTACACGTTAGTTGCTGAAGTAACTGAAGGTCAGGAAATTAGTAACGTTAACAATGACGGTGTAGTTGACGGTAACTTGGTTACTTGGATGATTACTCGTGCAGTTGGCGAATCTATAGACATGCTTTCTGTTGGATTCGACTTAATTCCTCGTACTTCAAGTACTGGTAATGAAGTTGTATTGTCTAATACATTAGGTAGCGATACTGTCATGTCAACATATAGTTTTGGTGTTGTAGAAGTATCACCTGTAGCAGTAATTACAAGCACTAACACTGCAAACGAACGTGCTAAAATAACGGTTAATGGTGGAGAATCTTTTGATGATAATCACGATGAGTTAACTTATACTTGGACTCAACTTGCAGGTACACCTGTTACCTTTATTTCAACGGCAGAATCCATTAGCTTTTCAGCACCAAAAATATCAAAAGATGAAAAGATTTCTTTCAATCTAATGGTAGATGATGGTAACGGTAATCAACATAGCACTGTTACATCAATTACAATTATAAATAAAGAGTCAGGTGGTGGTTCATCCAGTTGGTTACTATTATTATTAACGCCGATGTTATTTACACGTCGTAGAAAAATGTAATTTCATAGTATAGGTTATTAATAGCCTTAAAATACAAGCCATCAATGTAATGTTGATGGCTTTTTTATTATTGTTAATTTTTCTATTTATTATTGTAATACCCCCAATATCCATGAAGATATAATCATTTCAAACAATCGGTTGATATTCCTGAAAATAAGATCATCACATAAAGTTAATTAATATTACCTCTCTCTGAGGGCGGTTTAACAGCAAAGATTGAGAAAGTATTTCGTGTGCATGCAACGAGTGTGGTGCATTTTATTGATGATTATCTCAACAGTTAAAATTAACGGGAAAAAATTAGGGTTTAGAACGTCACCGAAGAAATGATATGGGCAAACGCTGAGGTTATTCAGCATACGTTTGAAGTTATTTATCTTCCACATATAAAATAGTCGCTCATATTAAAGATAATTATGCGGTCACTTACCAAATATCAGGATCAAATGAGGAGTTACATCAGCTTAATTTCAGTTATAAAAAAGCCTTAAGGTGTCTCTTATAAAATTGATAAAAAGAAGCAAAGCGAATTTATTGCAAACGAAGAGTAATTTAATGCAATGATTTTTCCTAATGAGCGTTTATTGCTTATAGATGCTATCTAGCCAGTACAAGTAACAAAAATAACAGTAGGAGGGATAACAAAAGTCAAGATAACGCGATAAAACATCCGGTAGTGGCTGTCGTATTAATGTGATCGGTGCGATTGAATTCGGGAGTTTTGCCGTGTTGCTATTAAGCATTATATCAAGCCAAAGCATTAGGACGTAATTAAGTTTACTGTTTGTAGTTATTCGTTTTTATGCGATAAAGCTAAGATAAAAACTGTCTATGAATTTCAGTATCAAATAAATTCTTTATGAGCAGAGCGAATTCTTTAATAAAGGTTTGTTGTTCATTCGATACAGCGTTATTTATAACACCTGATAATATTTCTTCAAGATCATAAACAATAGCATCTACTTCACGAATAATCGTGTTACGTTGATTAAAAGACAACGCTGCATTTTGGCTACAAATATTAATGATTTTTTCACTTAATTCCTGCTCTATAACGGCCATCACGGTATCTGAACAAGAACCTGATGTTGTTGAGTTTTCAAACAAACTTAAGTGCTCAGTTAAGTATTCTATAATATGAATATAACCTTCGGTATCTGTAACCATTAAAATATAACCTTTATAAAAGAGATGATACTTTACCTTTTATAAGGGAGGTTAATCAAGGTTGGATATTTATATTTGTTGCAATTGATTAATTTCAACCATATTCATTAGAAGGAGAGGCTAATACCTCTTAAGCTAAGCAAGGTTCTGTGCTGTTTATTGTGATAAAAGCTTTTTTAACTAATAGTGTCAAAGACTTTACTTTTTCTACAGGTGATCCATTTATTTAAGATACTTTATTCTTCTGCGAACTAGTAAACCATCGTGATACTGAGACGAATTATACTTGAGATAGCGGTGGTGTGCTCAGGTATGCTTATTTCGGTTCAAGCCAAGGAGTTCGAAGCCACAGATAGTTCACTATATACAGATCTATGTCTCACTGCCTTGGAGGGAAATCTTGCAAAA
Organism: Alteromonadaceae bacterium; assembly: GCA_041890515.1. Taxonomy (GTDB): domain Bacteria; phylum Pseudomonadota; class Gammaproteobacteria; order Enterobacterales; family Alteromonadaceae; genus Colwellia_A. The sequence goes on along the minus strand of JASDWX010000057.1, from coordinate 50,540 downwards.
ATGCACAATAGCATCAAATCATCAGGGTATTCTAGAAAGTTTGTAGCAAATAAAATAGAATGTAATGGTGAAAACTTATTAAGTTTTGTTCAACATCATGGTAAAAATTCAACTGTCATGTTGAAAATGTTAGATCGTACACGAACATCTGTTTCAATTACAGACATAGCAAAGCTTGATTAAAAAGAACTGAAGAGTAAAAATATAAAAAAGTTGTATTAGTTTTATATATTGCAAGGTGATCACAAGACTGATCTTTAGCGAGCAGAGGATGTATTTCTGCCCGCTAAAACCTAGCAAATATATATGCTAGATATTACTATGCTGCAACGTTAGTACTTTCAAATATCTTATCTGCAGAAGCCGCAACAAAACCTGAATACAGATTTCCACAATCTAGTGGGTAACGCTTCGCAAATTCATAAAAGCAACTTGGAATTTCCGCGTCTCCATCTGAAAATTGAACCGTCGCTTTGTCTGCCATTGTGGATGATTGTTCAAGTTTAACAATAGCGTCACCTTTAACTTCGCCACCCGTTGTGTTCAATGGGAAACCACCCGCTTTAACCGCAGCGTTAACGTCATTGATACAGTTATAATTTTCTAAATGGTTTATGCTAACGGTAAAGTGGTTTGCACGGTATCCCCATGCTGCAACCCAAGCCGCATATTCACTTTCTGCTAATAATGTTTGGTAGTTTTCTTTACTCACTTGCCAATGCGTACCTGAATACAAGAAACTTTGATCCGCAATTGCTGATTCATCAATTGCGTTAACCATTTTACTGATAATCGTTTGAACTTCCGCTGAAAATTCTGCAACACGTAACTCACTAATAAAGACTTTTGGTAAGCTGCTATCGCTATGCTCAAAATGTTTAGCATTCAATTTTTTACTAGAAAAATCATAATCACCAGAATGCTTATAACCTAGATTAATTAGATGAGTGGCTAATTTATCTAGATTAACTTTAGCGGTATCGAAGGTTCTGTAAGCAACATGATCATTGATTAAATCAGTACCAGAGCTGAGTAATTGATGGATTTTGTGTGCTGAAGGTGTAACTTCAATATAATTTTTCCAGATGTTTGAAAACAAGTCTGTCACTTGTTGGTGCTGGTTCGGCGTAGTATCAGTCATGTAAATATCCTAAGTATGTTTAAATTAGTTTCTAATCCCAATAGCACTCACTATGTGAACATTTATACTGATTAAAGTTACTGATTACGGCGTTATAAAATTTATAAGCAGAATAACTACTGCGTAAATTTATGCTTTGTCTTTGTCACTTTTTTTCGGTATAAAGTAGATCAACTAATTAATGAAATTGGTATAACAAATAGTTAAAGAAAGACGTTCATTGACAAAAAAATTGAATGCGTGTAACGGCTAACTATTCAGAATGAACCGTTAGATTTGGTCTATATCTTTAAAAAAGCTGGGACTAAGCCCAGCTTTTATTATTGGGTTATTATTATACATTGCTATCAAAATAGCCTAAATGCTTAAGCCTGGGCTTAATGTTGCTGGTAAAGAGACTTTAGGTGCTTCCACTGATGCTACAGGGTAAGCACAATAGTCGGCTGCATAAAATGCACTCGCACGGTGATTACCACTAGCGCCAATACCACCAAATGGTGCAGCACTGCTTGCTCCGGTAATTGGTTTGTTCCAATTAACGATACCAGCACGTATTCTGCGGAAAAAGTGATTGTATAAGTCTTCACTGTCACTTAATAAACCAGCAGATAAACCAAATGAAGTGTTGTTTGCTTCATTTATCGCATCGTCAAAATCACTATAACGGTAAACTTTTAATAAAGGTCCGAAATGTTCATCGTCAGGCATTGCATCAAGCGATGTAACATCAATAATTCCAGGAGATATAAAACCTGTACCTACTTCTAAATGCTTCATTTCAACCAATGAATTGGCACCTAAATCAAGTAATTGTTGTTGTGCTGCAACTAGGCTGAGCGCCGCTTTTTCTGAAATCATAGAACCAATAAAAGGTTGTTCTTCATCGTCAAAGTAGCCAATTTTAATCGCGTTTGTCGCTTCAATAAGTTTTGCAATAATTGCATCACCTTGCTCACCAGTTTCAATGAATAAACGTCTTGAACACGTACAACGTTGACCCGTAGTCACGAATGCTGATTGAATGATGTCATGTACAACAGCTTTCACATCGGTAACATCTTTAACGATTAATGGATTGTTTCCACCCATTTCTAACGCTAAAATCTTACCTGGTTGGCCGCCAAATTGTTCGTGTAATAAGTGACCCGTTGTAGAACTACCAGTGAAAAATAAACCATCAATTTGTGGGTGCGAAGCAAGCGCTTTACCTGTTTCTACTTCACCTTGTATCATATTGATAACGCCATTGGGGAGACCCGCTTGTAACCAAAGCTTTAAGGTTTCTTCGGCGACTTTTGGTGTTAATTCACTTGGCTTGAATACAACCGTGTTGCCAGCGATTAATGCTGGAACAATGTGACCATTAGGTAAATGGCCTGGGAAGTTGTAAGGACCAAAAATAGCAACAACACCATGTGGCTTATGACGAATAAATGCTTTAGCGCCTGGTATTGGGTTTTCAACAGTGCCAGTACGTTCACTATTTGCTTTAACAGATATCGCTATTTTTCCCATCATTGCACCGACTTCAGTGCGTGTTTCCCAAAGTGGCTTTCCTGTTTCTTGCGCAATAGTGATAGCTAAAGCTTCTTTGTTTTCACCTAACAATACTGCAAACTTTTCGGTGATCGCAATACGAGCTTCAATACTCATATCAGCCCATGATTCAAATGCTGTGCGAGCACTTTCCACTGCAGTATTAACTTGTTCTTTTGAAGCAGATAGACCATGCCAAATAACTTCGTTACGAGCAGGGTTTACAGAGCTAACTTCATGACCTAAACCAGCTTGCCATTGACCATTAATTAATTGTATTGCTTGTGACATTTTTTTGTCCTTATACTTTGCGACGTTTTCATGCAGTGATGAATCAACTCACATGACGAACTTATAATTACGACAGTATTATCGGCTAAACGAGATATAACGTTTTCAGACGATTAACGATTAACGCTTAATTTAATTTTGTACCAAGCGCACAAAATCACCATCTTTCACTTGCAGTGCTTCAGCTACATCGCCAGAGATTACAACTTGTTCTGCTGTTGCTCTTACTGATACAGGTGCTTGAACTGCTCTAAAACCTGCAACTTTAGTGTTACAGATAATAAAGTTATCGTTGGCGTCTATATCACCAATAATCACTTGATATTTTTCACTATTACGCACAGTTTTTACTACAGCTGTTTGTGCTTCTACGGTTGGCCCACCGTCGAAAATGTCAACGTAACCTCGGCGCGCAAAACCTTCTGCTTCTAATAAGCGAAGAGCAGGTCGTGTTTTGGGATGAACTTCGTTAATCACTTTTTGTGCATCTTTGCTTAATAAGCTTACATAAATAGGATGTTTTGGCATTAATTCAGCGATAAATACTTTTTTGCCAATACCTGTTAAGTAATCAGCTGTTGGAAAGTCCATAGAAAAGAAGTGTTCTTCTAGCCAGTTCCAAAAAGGTGAACGTCCTTCTTCATCAGAAATACCGCGCATTTCCGCGATAACAGTTTCTGCAAAACGTTCTTTATGTTCAGCCATAAACAAAAAGCGACAGCGAGACAAAAAACGTCCATTACTGTTTTTACGATGGCTTTCACCTAAAAATAAAGTACAAATTTCAGAGGTACCTGTGTAGTCGTTACACAGTGATAATGTTTCTACAGTATTATATATGCCTAACTCACGAGAGTTATGAACCACTTTACCCAAATGATAATGATAAAATGCATCCTCTAAACCAACAGCGGCTTCAATACCACTTGTTCCAACAACATCGCCTGTGTCTGTATCTTCCATCACAAACAAATAGCCTTCACTACCTGGTGATGAGACGTCTTTATTAAAAGAGTCTTCAGAATGCGCGATACGTTGCTTTAATAAACCTTCATTGACCGGCAGTGATGTAAAACCGTGTCCTGATTCTATCGCAATACGATGTAAAGAGTCGTAATCGGTTGCTTGAATAGGGCGTATAATAATCATAGGAAAATCTCAGTTGTTACAAAGAAAATGAAATTGTAATTATCTTTTAAATATTAACCACAATTTCAACGGTGCACTTGTTTTATAAAGTTATGTAAACAATTATTATTGTGCTAATTTTGCAACCGCTTTTTCGAAGCGTGCTAAACCTTCAGTTATATCACCATCTGGTATAACGAGAGATGGAGCAAAACGAATGATGCTAGCGCCTGCAACCAAAGTCATAACACCTTCCGCCATTGCTGCGACTAAAAGCTCTTTGGCTCTACCCGTATAGTTTTCATTTAATACAGCGCCGATTAACAAGCCTTTACCGCGGATTTCTTTGAATACATTGTATTTAGTGTTAATTACCTTTAAGCCATCAACATATATTTTTGCTTTTTCAGATACCCCGTTTAACACTTCTGGTGTATTAACCGTATCAAATGCAGCTTCAGCTACAGCACACGCCAAAGGATTGCCGCCATAAGTACTGCCGTGAGTACCTATTTTAAGGTGCTTAGCAATTTCAGTTGTTGTGATCATTGCGCCAATGGGGAAGCCGCCACCTAATGCCTTAGCAGAAGTGAGAATATCAGGTACAACATTTAAGCCCATGTAAGCGTATAAATCGCCAGTACGGCCTACACCTGTTTGTACTTCATCAAATATTAATAAAGCGTTGTGCTCATCACAAAGGTCACGAACACCTTGGATGAAATCTTGCGTTGGAGAAACTAAACCGCCTTCACCCTGCAATGGTTCAATCATAACTGCACAAGTTTTGTCAGACATAATAGCTTTAAGTGCTTCTAGATCGTTGTAATCTACATGATCAATATCGCCTGGCTTAGGGCCAAAACCATCAGAATAAGCTTCTTGACCACCAACAGTAACCGTGAAAAATGTACGACCGTGGAAGCCTTGCTTAAATGCGATGATTTGGGTTTTTCCTGCACCATGCACGTCAAGTGCCCAGCGTCGTGCTAATTTAAGTGCCGCTTCGTTTGATTCAGCACCTGAGTTTGCAAAGTAAACTTTATCAGCGAAAGTACTATCAACCATTTTTTTAGCTAAACGTAATGCGGGTTCATTAGTCATGACATTCGATAGATGCCAAATTTTATCTGCTTGATCTTTTAATGCGCCAACCAATGCGGGGTGACAATGGCCTAAACAGTTAACGGCAATACCGCCAGCGAAATCAATGAATTCACGATCTTCTTGATCCCAAACTCGAGAGCCTACACCACGCACAGGGATTACCGCTGATGGTGCATAGTTAGGTACCATTACGTCATCAAATAATTCACGGCCTACAGGAAAATGGTTAGTCATTGTTTACTCCTCAAGTTATTGAACACTGCTTTGTAGTGTCTGTTGGTATTATTGCTAAATAATTTAGCAAATAAAACCTTATATTTGTGTGAATTTTAACAGGTAAGTAAATAGCCGTGCTAAAAATTAGGCGATGAGTATGACACGAAAAAGAAGCATTGTCTTGTTGGAAAAGACTGCAGCCCTTATAAAACAAAGGGTTGTCAGGTTTTATTCAGTATAGATGAATAACTATATTAAGCGTATTTGAAGCGTTTATTGACGGGATTGCTCGTTTGGTCGCTTACTACGTGCTTTATTCGCTGTGGTTCAAATTTTCATAAATAATCAAAATTATTTAAAATTTAGTTTTATGTGATCAATGTCACTTTTCTTTAATATACTAACTTCTTGTGAGGTGATACCCACTGCAGTTAACAACGTTTTTGATTCGTCTGTACTGATCAGGTCATCTTTAGCTAAATTTCTATAGGCAACATAAGCCTTTGCTTTAGCGACTATTATAGCTAAAGGGCACATTTTTTCGAGGGTATCAGTATAAGCAATATCAAAGATGGCCTCCGTGATACGTAATCGGTCTAAGCGCATGAACTCCACGAGATCAGCGGATATTTTACTACTGCGCGTTACTATCTGTTCAAGTAATAATTCAGGTGAAGCGTCAAAGCTTACTAAAGTATCGTGAAGTTTTTTATCTTTATTATCATAAGCCTCTTTTAGTTCAGCTGTGTGTAATTCGCTATAAGTTGTTAAAAAGCAACGCGACACAGCAATCAAACCTAAATTACTAAACATACCTGCAGCAAAAGCTGAAAATTCATCCATACCTTCTTTTTTGGCTAATACAGATGAAGACATAGCGGTAGCTAAACTGTCATTCCAAAGCTTTCTTTTCATTAATTTATAAGGTGCTGTGCTATTTGGCAGCCAATGTTTAAGCATGAAGGTTGGCATAACTAGCTTTAAGTTGTCTAAACCAACGTAGCTTAGCGCCAAACTTGGGTCTGATACTTGTACATTAGCACGCTTACGATATTGTGGTTTATTGACTAAATTTATAAGTTCATCAGCTAACCAAGGGAGTGATTTCACTAAAGGGATTATACGGTTAATTGAAGCAGCGCGAACTGAAAGTATTTCCATGATATTTGGTGCTGCGTCTTCAATTTTTAATATACTGCTATAGAGATTTTCTTTGTTATTAAATTTTTTGTTGAGCTCAACCGTGACATGAGCAAAGAATTTTGACATGACTTGGTCGGTAAAAAAATTTTTGCCGTGCGCTTTAATTCTTTTATTTTTATTTGTTTCTTCTTCAACCGCAAGTAATTCTCTGCGTCGATTAGACTGTTCACTATTTTGATGAGAAGCAACTGTGATCTTTCCACTTTGTTGTTCAGCAAATTCTTTACTGATGACTAAGCTCATCGCTCTTTTATATATCGGGCTGACTAGGTCGTTGTTTTCAAATATCTGCATGAGCTAAAATGCTAATCTCCAAAGAGTTGAGTTTACTTGTTATTGATCGACTATATTCTCGAAAGTATGAGTGATCACAGATGAGATTACTCGCCTTTTTTTAATTTTTAGTTATTTTACTTAAAGTGAGTTAGAAAGTTCTTTAGCAACATCATCCCTTGCTCCGTTAAAATGGATTCAGGGTGAAATTGTACGCTAGCAATCGGCAGTGTTTTGTGTGTTAAAGCCATAATTTCATGGTTTTCGCCATTTTCATCCGTACTCCATGCCGTAACTTCTAAACAGTCAGGCAAGGTGTCTTTATTCACAATTAAGGAATGATAACGAGTCACGGTTAATGGGTTGTTCAACTGGTAGAACAATCCACCTTTAGTATGTTTTATTTTGCTTGTTTTCCCGTGCATAACGTTAAGCGCTTTTTCAACAGTGGCACCATAATGCTGGGCAATGCACTGATGTCCTAAACAAACACCTAAAATAGGAAGTTTTCCTGCGAAGTGCTTAACGACGTCTAATGATAAACCTGCTTCATCTGGTGAGCATGGTCCAGGAGAAATAACGATATACTGAGGTGATAATGCGTTTATTTTAGCTAACGTTATTTGATCATTACGCGCAACCACGACTTCTTGCCCTAATGCTTGGAAATAATGTACTAGATTAAAAGTAAAAGAGTCGTAATTGTCGAGCATCAATAACAAGATGGTACCTTTAATAGGGCAGTCATAAACGCGGTTATTCTAATCGTTGATATATAACAATACACGAATTATTTTTTATTTTAATATTTGCGGCCAATCCTCACTCCTTTTATCTTCGTTTAAAAAGAGTGAGGATAATCGAAGGTTTACTCAATTAACGTTACTTGTTATCTTTTAGCCAAAATTAAATCTGATTGTGGAACAGAGCTACAGGCTAATACAAAGCCTTGTTCTTTATCTACATCACTTAAACCGTCAGTGGCTAGTTGTCTTACATCACCACTTTTTAGCTTTATTTTACAACGACCACACATGCCACCTCTGCATGAATAAGGCAGTAACATACCAGCAGCTTCGCCTTGCTCTAAAATAGTCTCTTTGGTGTTGCCGATGAAATTTTTATTCCATGAATCAAAGTCTAAATTCACTTTTTTTACTGGCATGTTATTCATTTCCTTATTTGAGGTTAGGTTGTGCACAGTTTGTGCTTTATTGTCTTTAGTTGAAGGTTTTGTGATAAATATTGGAGAAGATTGTCTCTTTAAAATAACCACTTCATCACCTTGCTTAATGCTTCCTTGGTTAAGGGCAATTAAGTTTTGTCCAAACATTACATCACCACTGGGGACTTGTCGGTAATTTTTTAATGTGTTCAGTGGTTCCTGTTGCTGATGAACTTCTGCATTTTGCGGATTAATGGTCGTAAAAATACAGCGTGAACAGGGCTTAGCCACATCAAATTCAACTTCGCCTATACGAATGTGCTGCCAAGAGTCTTCGGCAAAGACATCACAATCATCAACGACAATATTAGGGCGAAATTGCGACATGCTAATTTTTTGATTGGCTGGCAGAGACATTTTACTGTTTAAATCGTCAAGGGATGCTTGTGAAATCAGTAATAATGGATAGCCGTCAGCAAAAGCAACTTGCTTGTGACTATTACTCACATAACGTTGAGAGCTCTCGCCAAAAAAAAGTAACTGGCAAGGTCTATTTAAATATTGGCTAAACCATAAATCGTAATTTTTATGACCATATTGTGCTTGTATGTCATCTGTCCATACGGTGATGGTTTTATATGTTTGCGATAGTTTTTGATAACTAATGTGTAGTGCAGGCATATTTGGCGCTGTTAAGACTAGACCATGTTCAGATAAATTTACTTTGATAAGGCAAAGCGTTGGCTCAGTGCGAGCTGTTATAAATTGTCCATTTGCATCCGCGATCACAAAGCGTCGGTCAAAGCTCAAGCCAAAATCATCCACCCAACTATTGGATAAAGAAATGCCAGCGGCTGACTTTATAGGGTAGATATGGAGTGATTGTAGTGAAGGTGATCCCACTGCTGTGTCCTTTATTTTAGTGTAAGTAGGCATACTTACTAAATTAACAAAGCATTGCAATGCCTTTTTTCTTTATGATCAGGTATATTATCGGTCATTATTTTGATCTTATTTATTTTACTGGCTGTCATAGAAAGACAAAGGCACCAGCGCTCTAACGGACATTACATGCATATTCATATTTTAGGTATTTGTGGCACATTTATGGGGGGTATTGCCGCCATTGCAAAACAGCTTGGTCATCGAGTTTCTGGTTGCGATGCCAATGTTTACCCGCCAATGAGCATACAACTCGAACAATTAGGTATTGAATTAAAACAAGGCTACTTAACCGAGCATCTCAAAGATGAACCTGATTTAGTGATTATTGGCAATGCGATGTCTCGTGGCAATGTGATGGTGGAGTATGTACTTGACAGAAATATTGCATATACTTCTGGGCCACAATGGTTATTAGAACATGTATTAAAAGACCGTTGGGTACTTGCTATTTCAGGCACTCATGGCAAGACCACTACCAGCTCTATGGTTGCATGGATTTTAGAATATGCACATATGAAACCTGGCTTTTTAATTGGTGGTGTTCCACAGAACTTTGACTGCTCTGCCCGTTTAGGTGATGCGCCATTTTTTGTTATTGAAGCCGATGAATATGACACCGCTTTTTTTGATAAACGCTCCAAGTTTGTTCATTATCGACCACGGACTTTGGTGATCAATAATATGGAATTTGATCATGCTGATATTTTTAGCGATTTGTCGGATATTCAGCGACAGTTTCATCATCTTATCCGAATGGTACCCAGTAATGGGTTAGTGTTGTCGCCAAAAAATGAATCCGCGGTTACTGAAACGTTAGCACAAGGTTGTTGGACACCCACAGAATTCAGTGTAGGAGATGAAGCCATTAATGACGGATGGCATGCGGAAAAAGTTATTGCAGACGGTAGTGAATTTATCGTACGTTTTAAAGGAGCCGTTCAAGGAACGGTAAAGTGGAGTTTAATTGGCGATTTCAATATAGACAATGGACTAATGGCCATAGCCGCCGCTAGGCATGCTGGTGTTCCTAGTCATGTTGCTATTGATGCGCTGGCGGAATTTATCAATACAAAACGACGATTAGAGCTTCGTGGCGAAGTTAACCAAATTCGTGTGTTTGACGACTTTGCTCATCATCCAACCGCTATTGAGAAAACGTTGGCTGGCGTTAAAGCCAATGTAAGCAGCGATGTTGAAGGTAACAAATCTCGTCGTGTTATTGCTGTATTGGAACCTAGATCGAATACAATGAAATCAGGCATCCATAAAGACACACTGCCTGTTTCCTTATCGCAAGCTGATACCGTGTATTTGTATCAAGGTGAACAAGTCAAGTGGTCGGTTGATGAACTTATTCAAGATCTTAAGCAACCTTGTTTTGTTGAAACGAATATTGAGGTTTTAGTGAACCTTATTGTGGCCAACTCTCAAGCTGGCGATACTATCGTTGTGATGAGTAATGGTGGTTTTGGTGATATTCACCAAAAATTATTAATAGCATTGGGAAAAAAGGCGTAAGCATGAATGATTTTAAAGAAAAAATTACCGTCGCAATAACTGGTGCCTCAGGTTCAGCTTATGCATTGCGTTTAATCGAATGTTTAGTGGCAGCTAACGTACAAATTTATGTTTTATGTTCAAGTGCTGCAAGGGTTGTTTTTGACACAGAGGTAGGTTTGAAGTTACCAGCATCACCTGATGCTGCAACAAAATTGTTAAGTGAAAAATTTAAAGCAAAGCCTTCACAAATTACCGTTTTTGGCAAAGAACAATGGTTTTCACCGGTTGCTTCAGGCTCTGCTGCACCCAAAAAAATGATTGTTTGCCCTTGTTCCACCGGCACATTGGCTGCTATAAGCCAAGGTATGAGTGATAATTTAATTGAGCGTGCTGCGGATGTCGTGATTAAAGAGCGAGGCCAATTAATATTAGTTGTGCGAGAAACGCCATTTTCTACCATTCATTTACAAAACATGCTGACGCTTTCACAAATGGGCGTTACCGTAATGCCTGCCGCTCCTGGCTTTTATCATAATCCACAATCAATTAATGACTTAATCGATTTTATGGTGGGAAGAATGTTAGACCACTTAAACATTGATCAATCCATTATGCCGCGTTGGGGTTATCAGATTTAACGTGTTTGTTTAGGTAATACATTTTTGTTTTCAATTTTACAATTAGGATCGATTTTCTTGCGATGAATATCGCAAGGAGATTGTTGAGGTTTGATAATCACTTGTTGTCGTCCATTACTCATCGTGAAAGAGCCACAAGAAAATAAAGATAATATGAGAAAAAAATACAATAACTTTTTCATGTGGTTTGCTCTCAGGATTATGAATAACTTCAGTATGGCTGATTAAAATGGGTTAGAACAGTTTTCGGCGTCAGCTACAATCAATTCAACCGTTATACTACTACGTACTTTCACACAGCTAATTGATTCAGGTAATTTCTGTTTTTGAATCACATTAAATTCTCCTTGTTCTGTTGAATTTAAGTGGTATTGAAAAGCTTCATTATCACCTTCAAATAGGGCGGTAAATAAGCCAAAAACGAGGGCGCCTGCAAGACCACCTGCTATCATATCTTCAGTGTTACCGTCAATTTCTTCTAGCACACCAAGTCCAGCACCGGCAACAATGCCAGTTTCTACTTCGGAAGATAAAGTGACAGGAGTAACAGAAACTACTGAAGCATAGTACTCTTTAATTATTTGATTTTGGTCTTCTCTATCAACGCCTTGACTTGCACAACCAGTTAACAATAAAGCGCTTAGTAATAATTTTTTCATCTTTATTCCCATATGTTATCGTTTTATATGAAAGCTGACATCAATTAAGTTTGTTTGAGGATTTTATAGGGAGTAGCCGTTCAAAAGTATGTAAAAATTGTGTGATATTTGTGTTCATTTACTTACAGATAATCAACCCATTAAAACAGAAAGGATCACAACCAAGGGGAAAACAGTTTGTTTTAAGTAAACATAAGTAAAGTTAACGTAATGTTCTGGTGATGGGATCGTTTTGCAGGCTCATTTTATGATCAAAAAAAGAGTGTTATAGAACGAGCATAATATTTATGAATGCTCATTACTGCCCGTAAAGTGAATGTCCTGAACGCCAGACTAACACAATGACTCACAGCCATTAGCAAACCTAGAGTTAACTCCCCGCGCCTTCATACATCAGTTTACGATCTGAGGGTAGTGAGAACATTAGCCAGCATTCATGTTTGGCTGATAAATTCTCACGTTATTTCGACCATCATTTTTTGCACAATACATGGCTGCGTCGGCATTTTTGATAAGCATGGCTTCATCACTACCATGCTCTGGGTAGGTAGCAGCGCCTATGCTTGAAGAGATTTTCAAACTTTGTTTTGCTAACTCGAATGGCATACTGAGCGCATGACGAATTTTTTCTGCAACTTCAGAGGCATCTTGTTTTGTTTTGGTTGTGGGTAACAACACAATAAATTCATCTCCACCGATACGTGCCACAGTGTCGGACTCACGCAGACAGCTTTTAATACGTTGAGCCACCTCGCTCAACACTAGGTCACCTACACTATGTCCGAACGAATCGTTAATGGGTTTGAATTCGTCCATGTCAATGAACAATATACTTAGGCTTCCTTTTTCGCGTGATGCGATCAATAGCGACTGCTGTAGGCGATCTATAAACAACTTCCTGTTTGGAAGACCTGTCAGAGTATCATGCAAAGAGTCATGCAGTGCGCGCGCTCGACCTGTCAGCAGCAGCCAAACAATCAATGTCAATGCGATGCTGGCAGCAGAGCCAACTAGTGCAACCATGATTGGTTGGTCAGTATCGACACGCAAATTAAACGTAGGCAATGGACGAATACGAATTGTCCAGACATGATCTACTACAGTTATAGGATAAATTTTATATTCTTTAGAATTCAACAGTTCTCCCAATGATAACGATTTATTAGAATCGTACATGAGCGTTTCGTATGAGATGACCTCACCATCAAAAATGTCAATATCTAGGTCGTTAGCATACTCTCCATGCACGCCTCTCATAAAGTCATTCATTCGAAAAACTGAATATGCCCAGCCGATGATGTTCTCCTGACGTTCAGTAATTAAAGTATGTGGCTTATCTCTTTCGTAAATCGGCAGATACATTAAAAATCCAGCCTGCTCATTATTACCAGATTCCTGAACTAATCTAACTTTACCAGACAGTGACATATTGTCACTATCAATAGCCCTTTGCATGGCGTTATGGCGTACTTTTTCAGAGAACATATCATATCCGAACGCCCGTAAATTACGGTCTGAAAACGGTTCAAGGTAGATGATTGATGAGTAAACCTCACGCTTACCTTTAGGGTAGATTGAGTAGGCTGGAAATCCTTCTTTACGTATAGCATCTACATGCTTCTTTTTTGATGCCGATGGAATCAAAATAGAAAAGCCCAACCCCTGTATTCCAGGGAAATGATCTTCCAGACGAAGCGAAGAAACGTAGCGTTTGAATTCCTCTCGTGAGACTCTTTCTGATGCCTTGAATAAGCCACCAGTTCCGCGCAGCGCTTCTTCATACGACACTACGCGATTTTCAATGAGCTTGATTGCCTCTCTCACTCGGAAATCGAAATAAGTTTGAATATTTTGCTCAGTAGCAGTCTGAGTAGAATGGAATGCTATATAGCTGACGATCAAGCTGCTGATGAGCATCAGCAATGATAAAATTAATGACTTTGAATATCCTGTAAAGTTTGCAATATATATTTCACACCAACCTTGTCGGATCCTTAAATAAATCTAATCGTCATTCTATTCAGAAGGATATAACGCGCATACAAATGTATAGTAGATATAGCGTAGTTTACTTGTGGTTGATTTTCAACCCAAGTTGCTGGAATCGACTCCCCTAGATGAAGTAGACACTAATAAAGTGCTTAATGGAATGAACTCAGACCATATAGCAGACAAGCCTAAATTTTGAACTTTGGCTGAAAATGTAAAAGATTGCTGTCATTAGTAGTAATGACTAGACTGTCTGCAATGGTGTCTTTGTTCGCATTCAGGCTTAACAGGTTATTGGCAAAGCGTTTAATTCCTGTTGACGACTTTATTTAACCGTTTCTATTTTTATTTAGAAGGTTCCAACTTTCTTTATCTTATACAAAAGGTGAAACCCGCGAAACTGAATAACGCATTACCAATTTCGCATTAAGTTTTTTAAGGGCTATATGGCTGTATTGCAATAAAAGTGTTTGAGTCGCTACTTAACTATTGATGGTTAGATAACCTTTTACTTACAATAGCTAACGAGTCAAATTAACCTAATAACTTACCTAAACCGTCAGTTAACACTTGTTTAGCGCTTTGACCTTGTTCAGTGTCTAAGTAACTTTTAGCACTTGTAACAAAGCTGCTGATCATTTCAGGCTTTAAGCCTAAAGCTTCAAATTGCTTCTTAACATCATTAATCGCTTTTAATGAATCACTATATTCTGCGGCTTTATCAAGTAACCCCCCTAAACCACTGGTGGAACTAAGCTTACTAACATCGGGCATTTGACCCACAAGTCCATCAACACCGGGTAGAGATTTCGCAAGCTGACTAAATTTGTCAGCTGAAACATTATTTTTCACGTAATTAAAAATTGCCCCCATACCACCAGAAGCTTGGTCGGTATCAACATTTAATGAGTGAGTTAATTGTTTAATTAAACCGTCAGTGCTTGGCATTTCAACGACTTGTTCCTTATTTTCACTGAGTCCAACGAGGTTTTTTAGGCGATCAAACCAGCTTGCCTCTTCTGCCATCGCTGAAGTACTTAACGTTGAAATAGTTAATAGTATGATGAGTTTTTTCATAAGGAGTCTCCGTAATTATTAATCTTTATTATTAAGTTAAATAATTGTACAACATATAAAGCCGCAATCAAGCGGCTTTATTCATGGCGATACGGTGTTTATTTTGCTCTCATATCTAATATGGGCATATTACTACTACCAAGGATTGTAGCCGGTAGTTTTCCATCCCAATTTTGAGCTTCGGTTAGTTTAACAATTAAAGGATTATTACCCAGTGCTTTTGCTTTTGCGGTAATCGCTTCAGCTTCTGCTAAACCTTTAATTCGAATTGATTCAGCTTCAGCGATAGCGACTAATTTAATGCCATCCGCTTTCGCTTTTGCTGTATTCACGTCACGCTGAGCTTCTAAATTTTGGCGAGCTAACTTGTGTTTTTCAGCATCAGCTAAATTCTTTTCTGTTTGCTTTGTTTCTATTGATGTTAGATATTTTGCAGGAAGCTGTATGTTTTCAATTTGAATATTATCAACAGTTACAGGGAAATCTTTCATTTCTTCAATGAAATTTAATTCAATCGCTTGTATAGCGCTAGCTCTGTCTTGAATTAATTTTTCTGCATCATACCGAGGGATAACATCTTTGGTCGCAGAGCGAAAACGAGGATCTAGAATACGATTTTCAAACTGTGTTAGCCCGCCATACTGTCTGAATAATTCAAGCGCGGCTGTTTTGTCAACAGTCCAGTTAACAGAGACAACAACTGTTACTGGCATTTGTTCTTTAGTACTGGAAGCCATTCTTTCTTCGTTTTTACGGGTTCTAACTTCTATTTCTTCAACACTATCAATGAAAGGTACTTTAAAGTGTAAACCAGGATTAACTTGTTCTTTAGCTTCACTAAATCGTTTTACTATGCCGATATGTCCTTCATTTACCGTGTACACAGAACTAAAAAGTAGGGAAATTGCAACAACTACCGTTATTATTGTTTTTAGAGGGATATTAAATTTATCTATATTCACTTTTTCACCTTTGATTTTTCGATATTACATGTTTGTGTAATAAGTATATTTGTTGAGTATTTTTATTGGATTATCACGATTGTTTGCAAAAAATCACCACAAAAAAAGAAGACGCATCACTTTAACATTGTAAACATGATATAGATAATCATTGGCTGAGTAATACACTTATTGTTAAGTCAGACATCATGGCTTTAGCACCTAAATACTTAGAAGTTGTTATTTTTTATTGACTGACTTTTCGCTATATTTGAGCGTTAAATTATCTTAATTTAACTCAAGTTTAATATTACTCAAAAACTATAAAGCTATTAAATCAAACAATCATGGGCACTTTTCAAAAGGCTTTTACTTGTCAGGAAAAATACTAGAGATAAGGAAAAAAATAGAAATACTGTATTTATCGAATCAATCTTCTGCAGCAATTTCTCTTATTGCTTTTTCAAAAACATCGGCTGGTTGGCCACCACTGATCAAGTGTTTATTGTTAATAATAACTGCGGGTACAGAGCTAATCCCCGCCGATTGATATTTGCTCTGCAGATCACGCACGTCTTGTTCGTATGCATTCGACGATAATATTTGCTTTGCCTTTTTGCTATCCAAGCCAACTTTATCAATCACTGAGAGTAACGCTTGGTGATTGCTTGGGTTACCACTGTTCTTAAAATATAAATCGAAAAAGGCAAGTTTAAGTGCAGTCTGTTTGTTGTATTCTTTGGCCCAATGTAAAAGTCTATGCGCATCAAACGTGTTATAAATTCGTCCTCCTCCACGATTGCCAAACTCATAACCAAGATCTAAACCTCGTTGTTTGATCATCTCTCGATTTTGATTACTCTGTTCTACACTAATACCGTATTTTTCAGTGATATGTTCGGTGATTTCCTGACCTTCTTTTGGCATCTGAGGGTTGAGCTCAAAAGGTTGCCAGGTAATATCTACTGTAATTTCAGGCGCCAGTTTAGTTAATGCCTGATTTAAAGCTTGGTAACCAATTATGCACCAAGGGCAGGAGATATCAGATACGATATCTAATTTGAGGTGTTTGCTCATATTTTTCCACTCAATATATATTTGATTGATAAATTGATAATAAACGCTACAAGAATTAGGTTCTTCTTAATCATTTATTCACTTAAGGTTAATATCTTACTTCACTATATGTGCGATTTTTAGATAGTGAAATAAGACGTTTACTCGATTTCAGGTTTAGCGCTTAAACTCAGATGTTGTACTCCATTTAGGCCAAACATTCTCTTTAGACAGTTCATAACCAATTTCATAAAATGCCTGTATATCTTCAACCGCTCCAGACATATCCCAATCTTCACTATATTCGTCACAAAGGTTGTGATAACACTTGCCTAAACTGTCCTTTAATTTGGCACGTAATGCTTTAGTTTCTGCGTCAACTGGCGTTGTTCCACTCTTAGCATAAAGCGCTGGAATACCTATGTTAGCAAAAGCGAAATGATCCGAACGGTAGTAGATACCTGCAGCTGGGCGAGGATCACCAGCAATTGTACGCCCTTGTTTTTTCGCAACGGTGGTTAAGTAGTTATCCAGCTCCGACTGACCTAGTCCATAAACAGAAACGTCAGTACTTCGACCATTAACACCTAAGGCGTCCATATTAATATTCGCTACTGTTTTAGCTGCTGAAATAATCGGGTTAGCGGCATAAAATTTGGAACCCAATAACCCTTGCTCTTCAGCGGTTACGGCCATAATAGTAATAGAGCGTTCTGGTGTGACAGGCAGTTTAGCAAAGGCTTCAGCGACTTCGATAAGCGCGCCAGTACCTGATGCGTTATCTACTGCGCCATTATAAACTTGGTCGCCTGTTAGGCTTGCATCTTTGCCTAAGTGATCCCAGTGTGCGGTATATAAAATATGCTCATCCGGCTTAGTGCTACCCGGCAAAGTGGCGATAAAGTTATAAGATATAGATTCTTTAACTGTATTTTTTACAGTAATAGACGCGTTTAAATCGCCCATGTCGACGTTGTAACTGCCTTTTGCAGCCTCAACCTTAGCTTGTTCAAAGTTCAAACCAGCGCTAACAAATAACTCGGTTGCCACTTCGCTATTGACCCAGCCTTCAACAGCAACACGACCTTTATTTAGATCTTCACGGACAAAACCAAACTGAGGGCCAGTCCAAGAATGCTCAACCACCGACCAATTGTATGATGCTGGCGCGGTTTCATGAATAATAATGGCACCTTCTGCGCCCTGACGACTAGCTTCTTCATATTTGTAAGTCCAACGCCCGTAATAAGTCATCGCATTACCATTGAATAACGCAGGATCTTGAGTCGCAAAACCAGGATCGTTAACCAAGATAACAACCGTTTTTCCTTTAACGTCTATGCCTTCGTAATCGTTCCAGTTGTACTCTGGCGCATTAACACCATAACCAACAAAAACTAACTCAGAATCTTTAAGCTGTTCAAAGTCACTAATGCGACTAGAGCCCATGACCATTTCTGGTCCGTATGTGTAGTCTTTACCACCAATGGATAATTTCATGTCAGGTGATGCTTCAATTGACACCATAGGTACTGCTTGTAAAAAACTGTCACCGTTACCAGGCTTAAAGCCAACAGCCGTTAATTGTTTAGTTAAGTAGTCAAGCGTAAGTGCTTCACCTTTGCTTGATGGCGCACGGCCTTCAAATTCATCTGAAGCAAGTACTTTGATATGTTTAATAAGTTGTTCTTTGTTAATGCTGTTATAGCTAGCAGTAATATCTGCTGCTGTATTGGTTTTTACAACTTCTGCAGTGCCACAGCCACTTAATAGGGTGAAGGCAAGTAAGATTAATCCCGTTATTTTTTTCATTTTTTATTCTTTTATTGAGAATGACGAATGATTATAAACAGATCTTGGAATATTTAGGTACATTATTTAAGTGAGTTAAAGTTTATTGGACAAATAATCAACCTAAAACTAACTTAAATAATTAATGATATCTAAGGGAATATAATGAGTAGCTTATATAAAATTTGTAAGTAGCTATAGCGCTCTTACGATTTATCTCACGGAGATAGTTAATGACGATTTCCCCCGCGTTACTATATAAACAATGAGGGAAGTCCTGATATTACTGATAACGTAATAATACTTTTTTGCTTTCTTCAACGCTAGTAGCAGCCATTGCAAAAGAACCAAGCACCGCATGCTGAGTTCGACGAAAAACATCTGTCAATCTTTATCAAATTGCTTGTTGGTTAAATTGTCGCCAACAGATAAGGGCGACTTTATTCAAAGTAATCCCGCCCTATTTAAGCCTTTTGACTTTAATGCGCTTATTTTTATTTAATTTCTTCATGTACACTACACCAAACATCCCTTTAGTTATAACGACGGTATCTCCTTGCGTTAACTTTAATCTAGCCGTATCCTTTTGTTGCCATTTTTGACCATTTTCAAACGTTATCTTCCATTGTCCCCGGATTGTTTTAGATAAAGCACTAATCGTTAGAGTAATCGATTTTATTTCTTCAGCTTCTTCTTCAGAAGTGTTTTTGATATGTTCTTTAGAAAAACCATCAACTTGCATCGCCGATAATTGAGCTTTTTTTGAATCTACCATTGTTATTTTGGGTTTATTTGTCAGTTGATCAAAACAAGAAAGCCTTTTTGTATCTTGACTAATTTGTACACAAGCCTGTAATTTATCAGCGAGATCAGTTTCTTTAGCCAGCACAGTTTGTGAAATTAATAAGCTGACAACGATAACGTGATAAGCAAGTTTACTTCTATTTTTCATTTTTATTTTCCTTTAAATCCATTGGCTCGTCTTCATCTTCTTTATGATGAAACAGGCAATAATAATAGCCACTTCAAAAAACAGTAGCATTGGCAAAGCAAGCATAGTTTGAGAAAAAACATCTGGCGGTGTTAAAAACTTACTGATAACTAATGCGACAAAAAAAACATAAGCTCATTTTTCTTTTAAGCTATCAGGTGTCGTCTTATCTGTCCAAATAATTTGGACTACGATTGTATTTACAGCAATACATCATTCTATTAATAACGGACCATGCTAACGATAAAAAAAGTTAATCGTTTAGAAAGCTTAATTTTTTTTGTGTGAATATGTAGAGTGGTCATAATGATTAAAACTGTCATCAATATTTGGACAGAACATACTAAAGTGACTATCTAAATTCAGTAACCTAGTTCAGTCACCATTTCTTTCAACTGATATAAAACCCTCAGGACTTTGATAATCCAGGGGCGAATGAAGTTGGTGGCTGTTGTAGCAAATAGTTATACAACACAGCAAGATATCTCTTCGTTTTTGCCCAGTCAATGCCTGGGCTTTTAATATTCTATTAAGAGACTTAATCTTTAGGCATTAAATCTAATAATGCATAAACAGTGGCTTCTACACCTGATTTTACTGCAGGTTCTGGTGATATTTTAAATTGGGGACTATGGTGGCTTGCCACGGGATCTCCACCCGCCTTTGCTCTTGCAAAGTCTTCTTTAGGTGTACCACCAACTGAAAAATAAACACTCGGAATATAAGGCTTTGTCGTAAAGAAACCAAAGTCTTCCGCACCCATACCTGTCTCAGAAGGAGCAACAAGTGAATCTTTCCCCATTTTATTTGCTAAGACAATTTTTAAGCGCTTAGCCAGAGCTTTATCATTAAATGTTGGTGGATAAGAAAATTCACTCACAACCACATCAGGTAATTTATCTTCAGCTATTCCAGCTGTTCGAGCCGTTCCAACGGCAATGCGTTTTATTGCTGTAAGTAATTGTTCTCTCACTTCAGGATTTAAACTTCTAACCGTCAATTGTAAATCAGCACGTTCTGAAATAATATTATGTTTAGTACCCGCATGAAATGCACCTACAGTGATCACACCAGAATGACGAGGAGCAAGCTCTCTGCTTATCACCGTTTGTAAGTTATTCACTATTTGAGCGCCAATCACTACAGGATCTTTTCCTTGATGAGGATAAGCACCATGAGCACCAACGCCATGAACCGTAATATCAACCGTATCAGCACCAGCATAAGGTGAGCCTTCATCAACAGTTACTTTACCTGCAATAGAGTCAGCATCAACATGAAAAGCTAAAGCATAATCTGGCTGACCAAACCGTTGCCAAAGTTTATCATCCATCATTGCTGATGCTCCAGGTCCCTTCTCTTCAGCAGGTTGGCCAATTAACATCAACGTACCAGACCATTCATCTTTAATAGAGGCCATATACCTTGCTGTACCGACTAAACTGGTTATATGAACATCATGTCCACATGCATGCATTACACCTACAGATTCACCATTCCAATCTTTCATTATCACTTGTGATGCATTAGGTAAACCAGAGAGTTCTTTTACGGGTAAACCATCCATATCTGCTCTAACCATTACCATAGGGCCAGAACCATTTTTCATAATGGCTACAATACCTGTACCACCGATATTTTCTGTAACATCAAAACCAATAGCACTTAATTCTTTTGTTAATCTTTTTGCCGTCTTATGTTCCATCAAAGACAACTCTGGATTACGATGAAAATGATCCCATAGTGGCGCTAAATGTTGTTGATAATCTTTATTAATAGCATCAGAGATATCTGATGCATAAACTGCTGAAGTTGAACTAAGTAGCGTACTTATTATTAGCGCTGTAAAAGTCTTTTTCATTATTATTAACCTTTTTGTTATTGGGGGGAGGGACTTTCAGTCGAATCTACTGTTGCATATGAGAATCATGCGATCGAGGTGCCTGATTTAATGTTTGGAGTGCCAATTGAATGTTTTTCAATAGTAAGCGACACTTTTTCAAAGTAACTGACAGTAGAACCCTCTAATAAGACCTTAAGCTTTTCAATTGGTAAGGTCAACAATGCACCCAAAGTTAGCATTAACCACTTTATTGATGACTTTATATGGTGAATGTGTTTAACATTTTTTTTAGTTAACTAGCTAATTTTAAAGGTAAAAAAATACAGTTATTACCTTTGAAATTTAAAGTCAAATAAAATCAACGTCAAAAAATGCTCCCCTATTATTGAGGGCTAACAAGAAAATAAGAAGGTTTCCCGTTGCAATAAGAAAAATTATATTTATTTCATGCTGAGTGAGTAAGCAACGTTATCTGTGTATAAAGATGCAGTACTCAAAGGTGTTATTACCATTTAAGCGACTCTTCTACTTTTCAAGCTATGAAAAGGCTTATATATTGTTAACCTTTTATATTTCTGCCACAGTAACTTTATTTGACTTTGTCCTTCACTGTGTTCTCTACATATTTGAGAAAATTGCTTTTCTCTTTCATTAGCGGGTGTGCACAGTTTTTGCTCCAGCATATGTAGTCGCTTTCCAAAATTTTTCAAAATTTCAGCCTCTACTATAGTAAAATCTCCTGACTTATTAAAACCATGTGGAAAATGAACATCATCGTAAAAAGAGCTTTCAGTATTAAATCCGTGAGTTAAAATCATTGTAACCTCTGTTCGTCGTGTTTAGCTTTTGACGAATTATGCGACTAACAAACCAAGCTGTAAATTAACTAATAATTATCGAAACGATAAGAGATGGCATCATGGATATTGTGCTAATTAAAACCTTCTTAGAAATTAAAGGTTGTCGTCATTTTGGAAAGGTTTCTGATAATCCATATTTAACGCAAGTGTCTATAAATAATATAATCACCATGAAATAATAAGACCTACACCAAATTAAATTTTTCTCAATAACTTGGACATTTTCGTTCTGAAAATACAGAAATATATCTAAGGTAACTATACTCAACATACTGCTAACTATTTTATTTATACACATTATGAATGCAACATTCTGTGTATTATATAAAAGCTCATGATAAAAACAATAAATCGGAAGAACAAGATCGCTGTATCACTTATTTTGAAGCGGTAAATACCTTTTCTATAGCTAGGGTTGATGGAAAATCATTAAGTGAATTCAAAAAATCATTAAAAGTACGGGTAGCTCGCAAGGGGTTAATAGAAAATCATTTGATTGTTATAATGATTTTCTATCTGCAATCTATGGAATCACAGACTCTGATTCTTTGTTGGGAATGAAATCGTATAACAATGATAAGTATACATAATTAATAAAAGAGACCTTCTATAAAAGATGCGTTAAAGATAATTCACTTTACGCTCATCAATTGATACAAACAAAGGCGAGCAATCGCCTTTTTTTTCGCTTATAATGCATCAAATTTTTAATACCGACACAATGCGGCTTAATGCAAAACAAGGCATAGAAAGTCTTTTGTGGCACCCTGTGCGGCTCCCCATTGATTTGTACGCACCACGAATTTCGGAAATATTCAATAAAATGAAGAACATACGTAACTTCTCTATCATTGCCCATATCGATCACGGCAAATCTACACTTTCTGATCGCTTGATCCAGCATTGTGGTGGCTTACAAGAACGTGAAATGGAAGCGCAAGTCCTTGACTCTATGGACATTGAACGCGAACGTGGCATAACCATTAAAGCGCAAAGTGTTACTTTAGATTATAAAGCCAAAAACGGTGAAATATATCAACTTAACTTTATTGATACGCCCGGTCATGTTGATTTTTCGTATGAAGTTTCCCGCTCACTTGCTTCATGTGAAGGCGCTTTATTGGTTGTTGATGCAGGACAAGGGGTTGAAGCACAAACCGTAGCAAACTGTTACACCGCCCTTGAAATGGAATTAGAAGTTATTCCCATTTTAAATAAAATTGACTTACCGCAAGCTGATCCTGATCG
The DNA here is from genome assembly GCA_041890515.1 of Alteromonadaceae bacterium. Taxonomy (GTDB): domain Bacteria; phylum Pseudomonadota; class Gammaproteobacteria; order Enterobacterales; family Alteromonadaceae; genus Colwellia_A. Next base: position 26,942 of record JASDWX010000057.1, on the reverse strand, counting down.
CGTGAGTGAAGAAATTGAAGATATTATTGGTATTGATGCGACTGGTGCTGTGCAGTGTTCAGCAAAAACAGGTATCGGTATTGAAGATGTATTAGAAACCATCGTTGAAAATATCCCTGGACCGATAGGTGATCCTAAAGGTAATTTACAAGCCTTGATCATTGATTCGTGGTTTGATAATTATCAAGGGGTTGTTTCATTAGTTCGTGTCATGAACGGTGAAGTAAAGAAAGGCGACAAAATGGTGGTGATGTCTACAGGACAAGTACACCAAATTGATAAAGTCGGTATTTTTACACCTAAGCAAGTCGAAACAGGTATTTTAAAAAGTGGCGAAGTCGGTTTTATTATCGCCGGTATTAAAGAAATTCATGGTGCCCCAGTGGGTGACACCATTACCATCAGTAAAAAAGAAGCAACTAAAGCGCTTGCTGGTTTCAAAAAAGTACAACCACAAGTTTATGCCGGCATTTTTCCTATAAGCTCAGACGATTACGAAAATTTCCGTGATGCATTGAATAAACTCAGCTTAAACGATGCATCATTATTTTTTGAACCAGAGAATTCATCTGCACTGGGCTTTGGTTTTCGTATTGGTTTTCTTGGTATGTTACATATGGAGATTGTTCAAGAGCGTTTAGCGCGAGAATATGACCTTGATTTAATTACGACCGCTCCAACGGTTAACTACGAAATTGTTAAGACCGATGGTGAAGTTTTATCTATTGATAATCCTGGTGATTTACCCGCAGTTAATAATATTGATGAAATTCGTGAACCTATTGTTCAGGCTAATATTCTCGTACCGCAAGAACATTTGGGTAATGTTATTACCTTGTGTATTGAAAAGCGTGGTGTTCAAAAAGATATTATTTATCATGGAAATCAAGTCGCGGTAACTTATGAATTACCGATGGCAGAAGTGGTTATGGATTTCTTTGATAAATTGAAATCAACCAGTCGCGGTTATGCGTCACTCGATTATAACTTTGTGCGCTTTGAAGCAGCAGATATGGTTCGCGTAGATGTCATGATTAATGGAGATCGCGTTGATGCATTAGCGATGATTACCCATAGAGATAACTCAGTTGCTCGTGGTCGTATGCTTGTCGATAAATTAAAAGAGCTTATTCATCGCCAAATGTTTGATATTGCTATTCAAGCGGCTATTGGTAATAACGTTATTGCTCGTACGACCGTTAAACAATTACGAAAAAATGTTACCGCAAAATGTTATGGTGGCGATATATCTCGTAAGAAAAAATTGTTACAAAAACAGAAAGATGGCAAGAAGCGCATGAAGCAAGTGGGTAATGTAGAAGTACCTCAAGAAGCGTTTTTAGCTGTTCTTAAATTAGATAGTTAGTAAGGAAGTCATGGCTGTATATTTTTCAATATTCCTCGTTATTCTTACGGGTATTACGGGTGTCGTTTGGTTAGCTGATAAGTTTTATTTAGCGCCGAAGCGTAAATTAACATTGGCAGCAGCTCAAGCTCAATGTCAAGAAACGTTACCAGACGATGTTATAACTAAATTATCAGAACCTTTGGCAATTATAGATACATGTGTACAAATATTTCCAGTTATTGCTTTTGTATTAATATTGCGTTCATTTTTATGGGAACCGTTTCAAATACCATCGGGGTCTATGATGCCGACATTACTTGATGGAGACTTTATCTTAGTTAATAAGTTTAACTATGGTTTGCGTGATCCTGTAGTGCGAAATAAGTTTTTTGAAGTCGGGTTACCAGAACGAGGGGATGTTGTCGTTTTTAAATATCCTCGTGATACGAAAATCGACTATATTAAGCGTGTTATTGGTTTACCCGGCGATAGAATAATTTATCGTAATAAATCAATTTATATTAAGCCTGCTTGTTTAGAAAGTGATGAGAAATGTCCTGACTTTGAACAAGTGGTACATAACTTTAGAAAAGAAACGGATACACCTGATGGTTCTTATGGTTTGAGTCGCCATACTTCTGTTATGCCAAATAAAACGCATGATATATTAATTGATAACCAAACTTTGCCACGCACTCAACATTACTATCAACAGGCGGGAACGCAACGTGATGAGTTTGTTGTGCCTCAAGGTCATTATTATGTCATGGGTGACAATCGAGATAATAGCCTAGATGGTCGTTTTTGGGGGTTTGTGCCTGAAGAAAATCTTGTTGGCGAAGCCATTGCCATTTGGATGAGCTTTGATTTTGACCGTGATGAAAATAGCCTTTTACCTAAGTGGGTGCCAACCAATGTTCGCTTCTCACGTTTAGGTTGGATTAATTGATTTTGAAAAGCTCAGCAATCGCACTAACAAGGTTAAGTAAAAAATTAGGATATACCTTTAATAATACTGACTTGTTACTCCAAGCATTAACGCATCGCAGTGCCAAGGGTACACATAATGAACGTTTAGAGTTTCTTGGTGATTCTATTCTTGGCTTCGTTATTGCGGAGGTTCTTTATCAACAATTTCCTTCTCATGATGAGGGGGATTTGACACGGATGCGTTCGAGTCTTGTTCGCGGTGTTACCTTAGCTGAAATTGGACGTGGCTTTAATTTAGGTGAATACTTGATTTTAGGCCCAGGTGAATTAAAAAGTGGTGGCCACCGTCGAGATTCAATTTTAGAAGATGCTGTGGAAGCCATTATTGGTGCAGTGTACTTAGATTCAGATAACGATACGACTAAAGCGCTAGTGCTTAGTTGGTTTGCTGAACGACTAGATATTATTAAACCGGGTAACGAACAAAAAGATCCTAAAACACGCTTGCAAGAATACTTACAAGCACGAAAGATTGCTTTACCACTTTATGAAGTGATTCATACAACGGGTCAATCTCATAACCAGCAATTTACGGTGCGTTGTACAACAGAAGTGATAAATACCGAAGTTATCACTAACGGTACTAGCCGTCGTAAAGCCGAACAAGCCGCAGCGCAACAGGTACTCGCGCTCATTTTTGATAAAAAATAACTCAGCGAAATATCATTATGACAAGTGAAAATAAACATTGTGGCTTAATTGCTATTGTTGGTCGTCCTAACGTTGGCAAATCAACGTTGCTTAACAGCTTGTTAGGTCAAAAAATTAGTATTACCTCTCGTAAACCACAAACGACACGCCATCGTATCTTAGGTATTTTAACGGAAGAAAATAATCAAGCCGTTTTAGTTGATACTCCTGGTCTTCATGCCGATGAAAAGCGCGCTATTAACCGCCTAATGAATCGTGCAGCCAGTAGTTCAATCGCAGAGGTTGAATTAGTTGTCTTTCTTGTTGAAGGTACGCATTGGACGTCTGACGATGACTTGGTGCTGAGTAAAATCAAAAAATCTGGCTCGCGTTGCATTTTAGTGGTTAATAAAATTGATAATGTCCAAGACAAAGAATTACTTTTACCCCATTTGCAAAAATTAGGTGAAATGCATGATTTCAGTGACATCGTGCCTATTTCAGCGGCAAAAGGTGATAATGTCGATACTATTCGCCAGCTTTGTCTTAACTCGTTACCTGAAGGGGACTTTTGGTTTCCAGATGATTACGTAACGGATCGTTCAAGCCGATTTATGGCATCTGAAATTGTGCGTGAAAAACTTATCCGTTTCACAGGTGATGAATTACCTTATTCAACAACGGTTGAAGTTGAACAATTTAAAATGGATGAAAAAGGGGTTATCCATATTAATGCGCTTATTTTAGTTGAACGTAAAAGTCAAAAACGTATGGTTATAGGCAATGGTGGAGAACGACTAAAAACTATTGGTCAAGAGGCTCGTCGTGATATGGAAGCGCTCTTTGAAAAGAAAGTATTTCTTGAAACATGGGTGAAAGTTAAGTCGGGTTGGGCTGATGATGAACGTGCTTTACGTAGCTTAGGTTATGGTGATGAATATTCAGGCTAGTTTTAAATTAGTCTTAAATTAGTTTTTTGGGCCATTAAAGATGGAAGAACTTGAGCAAAGCGCTTTTTTATTGCATTCACGGCCTTACCGTGAAAATCAAATACTGCTTGAATTCCTCACATCACAGCAAGGAAAAATCTCTGCGATTTCTTACTTAGGAAAATCGCTAAAATCAAATAAAAGAGCACTACTCCAACCTTTCTCTCCCTTGAAAATAGTATTGAAAGGTCAAGGAAATCTCAAATATTTAAAACGTGTTGAACCAGAACGTAAATCATACAAACTAAGTGGTAATTATCTTTATAGTGGCTTCTATCTCAACGAGCTACAAGTTCGTTTATTGGGAGAGCACATTCCGTATGATGAACTTTTTTTTCAATACCAGCAGAGCATTGAGCAATTATCAGAACAAAACTCAATTGAATATATATTAAGAAACTTTGAAAATAGGTTATTAGAAGAGTTAGGGTTGACCATTGACTTTTCTCCTATATCTTCAGAAGACAATAGTCATTACAATTACTTGCCTGAAAAAGGTTTTGTACCGACTATAAATAAGTTTTCACAAACTTGTTATAATGCAATTCATTTAAAAGCTATAGCAGAAGAAAACATATCTGCTAAAGAAGTCATGCAAACATATAAATTATTAATGCGGCAAATTATTAATCATTTACTTGATGGGAAACCATTACATAGCCGTAAATTGTTTACACAAAACACATAAACTTAAGAGATATAATAATGAGCGAACTTTTATTAGGCGTAAATGTTGACCATATTGCTACCTTGCGAGAAGCAAGGGGGACAAATTATCCTGATCCTGTTTATGCTGCATCAGTTGCTGAGCATGCTGGAGCAGACGGTATTACCGTTCATTTACGTGAAGATCGTCGCCACATACAAGACAGAGATATCCATGTTTTAAAGCAGACTTTACATACAAGGATGAACTTAGAGATGGCCGTTACTGATGAAATGCTTGAAATTGCTTGTGGAGTAAAACCAGCGTTTTGTTGTTTAGTGCCTGAAAAACGTGAAGAGCTTACTACGGAAGGTGGCTTAGATGTATCAGGTAATTTAGAAAAAATTACTCGAGCAGTAGAAAAATTATCTTTGGCAGGCATTGAAACTAGTCTCTTTATTGATGCTGATAAAAACCAAATTGATGCCGCCATAGCAAGTAAAGCGCCTTATATTGAAATTCATACTGGGCATTATGCAGACGCGAAAAGTGAACAAGATCAACAGATCGAATTGATCCGCTTAATTGAAGGCATTAAATATGCGCATGCCAATGGTTTAAAGGTAAATGCAGGACACGGATTAAACTACTTTAACGTAAAACCTATTGCTGCAATTGAAGAGATTATCGAACTTAATATTGGTCATGCAATTATTGCACGAGCGGCAATTGACGGATTGGATAGAGCTGTTCGTGACATGAAACAACTCATGTTAGAAGCACGTAGTTAGATTTTAGTAAAAAAGGCAGAGTTTGAAATGACAACCTCTGCCTTATTGAACATTTATTAAAGGTCATTCTATTCGCATTATATAAACGCTTAGGTTTAGCATCAAAAAAAGAGATTTATTATGTCTGTCGTCGGTATAGGTACTGATATTATTGAAATAAGCCGTATAGAAAATATGTCAATTAAAGTACGAGACAAATTAGCACTGCGTGTACTCACCCCGATAGAACATCAAAAATACCAATCATTAGCGAATCCGTCATTGTATTTAGCAAAACGTTGGGCAGGCAAAGAAGCTGCGTCAAAAGCATTAGGTACTGGCATAGCTAATGGTGTTTCATTTCAACATTTTGAAATAAAATCATTAGCTTCTGGACAGCCACAATTACTTTTAAGTAGTCGTGCTGAAGAGTTAGCTATTACATTAGGCGCTAAAACTTGGCACATATCACTCTCTGATGAAGCTCTTTATGCAACTGCGTTTGTAGTACTTTCTGCATAATAAAACAAAAAGCGCCTTGATTTAAAATTTTGTTCTATACTTAATTTGAGTACAGGTATTTTCTGACTCCAATAATGTAATATTAGTGAATAAATACAATATTTATTCAAAGGGGGCATGTTATGCACTTACAAGAGGAACCTTATGTCGATAGAAGACATGAACCACCTGAACAATCTGTTTGGTGGCATAAATTATCACTTGCGCAAAAATTTTCTGTTGGGAGTTTAAGTAAGTTTGGCTATGAACTACTTTTTATTCGCAACGAACAAGGACGTAGCATTGCGGTACTCTCAAATAATACGGGAACAGTTACTATTACAGAAGATGGTGAGATTAATGCTTCGCCAGATATTATTCTTCGTTGATCACAATTTTTCATAACAATTCGACAATGAATGGCAGATTTTTTTTTTGCTTTTTTTAAACTGACAAATGACAACGCTGTCATTTGTCAGTTTCAGTGTTAATTACTTAATTGACAATTATCTGTTTACAATTTTATTTTAAATTAATCTGTCTTATTCGACTTTAGTTGAGTAGTCGCACTAATTAACTTCCTATATGATGTTGTTCATTGTTTGAAAAGTAAAACTTAAAAAACCAGTTACTGCTCATATGTTTTAAACCATTCATTTAAGCTGTGATCATAATTATATTAGTAATATCAAGTTAGAAATGAAGGACTCAACATGAAAGAATTAAAAAGTTGTTACCCGGTTTTAGAACAAGCCAAGGCGCACACACATATTGATAGTGCAACATATGATGCGATGTACAAGCAATCAATCGAGCAACCCGATGTATTCTGGGCAGAGCAAGCTAATAAATTTCTTGATTGGTATAAGCCATGGGACAGTGTAAGTAATGTTGATTTAAAAACAGCTGATATTAAATGGTTTTCTGGCGGTAAATTAAACGTAAGTTATAATTGTATTGACCGTCACTTGGCCACAAAAGCAAATGATACTGCTATTATTTGGGAAGGTGATGATCCCAGTGATGATAAAAAGATTACTTACCAAGAACTTCATGATCATGTTTGTCGTTTCGCTAATTTATTAAAAGCACGCGGTGTTAACAAAGGCGATCGTGTGTGTATTTATATGCCGATGATCCCTGAAGTGGGTTATGCCATGTTAGCCTGTGCTCGAATTGGCGCAGTACATTCGGTGGTTTTTGGGGGGTTTTCTACAGAAGCTATTCGTTCTCGTGTTGCTGATGCTGATTGCCAGGTGGTCATTACCGCTGATGAAAGTTTACGTGGTGGCCGTGTTATCCCTCTTAAAATAAACGTTGATGAAGCTGTAGCTGATTGTCCAAATGTTCATTCAGTTATTGTTGTCGCTCGCACAGGTGGCGATGTTGCTTGGAATGACAGCATTGACGTTAGTTATGAAGATGAGGTTGCCAAGCAATCGGCAGTATGTGAGCCAGAAGTAATGGACGCAGAAGACCCATTATTTATTCTTTATACTTCAGGCTCTACAGGAACACCAAAAGGTGTTTTACATACTTGTGGTGGCTATTCTCTTTATACAGCAATGACTCATAAATATGTTTTTGACTATAAAGAGGGAGAAATTTATTGGTGTACAGCCGACGCTGGCTGGATCACGGGGCACTCTTATATTTTTTATGGACCGTTAGCTAACGGTGCAACAACATTAGTATTTGAAGGTGTACCTACTTATCCAGATGCAGGTCGTTTCTGGCAAGTATGTGAAAAGCATAAAGTAAATATTTTTTATACGGCGCCGACAGCAATTCGTGCATTAATGAGTGTAGGAGATGATTTGGTCAATCAATCAGATCTTTCTTCTTTACGTATTTTAGGCACAGTGGGTGAACCCATCAATCCAGAGGCATGGCATTGGTATTATGAAATAGTAGGAAAATCTAATTGTCCAATTGTTGATACTTGGTGGCAAACTGAAACAGGAGGTATTTTAATTACTTCATTACCAGGTGCTGTTGATATGAAACCGGGCGCTGCGGGTAAGCCATTTTTTGGTGTGCAGCCTGCATTGTTTGATAAAGAAGGTAACACGCTTGAAGGTGCTGACTCGGGTTTATTAGTGATGACAGGTAGTTGGCCAGGCCAGTTACGTACAGTTTACGGTGATCACGATCGCTTCTATCAAACATATTTAAGCCAATATCCCGGTAATTATTTTACGGGTGATGGTGCTCGACGTGATGAAGACGATTTTTATTGGATCACAGGGCGTGTTGATGACGTACTTAACGTTTCTGGTCATCGTTTAGGTACAGCTGAGATTGAAAGTGCATTAGTACTTCATCCTGCAGTTGCAGAAGCGGCTGTTGTTGGGTACCCACATGAAATTAAAGGACAAGGTGTTTATGCTTACGTTACTTTGATGGGGAATGCGACTGAATCTCCTGAGCTACTTAAAGCATTGACTGAATTTGTTGCTAAAGAGTTAGGTCGTTTTGCCAAGCCTGATTATATTCAATACGCACCAGGTCTACCAAAAACACGTTCAGGAAAAATTATGCGTCGTATATTACGTAAAATTGCTGAAAACGATATTGATACTTTAGGGGATACTTCAACATTGGCAGACCCTACTGTTGTTGATAACTTGATCAGCAATCGAATTGTTCATGGTGCTTAGTTAATACCGTAAATATTTACTTTAAAGATAAAGCGCCTCCGGGTGCTTTTATGTTCAGGATGAACGGTATGTCACGATCAGATGGATGTGAAAGAGTGACGATGTTCAGGATGGCCTTCAGTAGTCATTCTACTTTTTAATTCATGTACGTATTTTAGTTCCAGCCAAATCATAAGTATCTGCATTCCTAAAAGCACATAGAATAAAAACACTAAAAAATACTGTACCTTCAAAAAAATTCACTGTAAGATATTCTATACAAAACGAGTAAACTTAACTTTACAAAGTGACAATTAATAGAATTACCATGGCAATACAAACAAAACGATATTATTTTATCCCCTTCTTTTGCTAAGTCACTCTTAGTACTTTTACTTTATATTTAAATGATTAAACAATCTTCGATAAATGGAAAATACAATGCCTCACTCTTTAGCTAACTCATTACCTAGTAATCCCTCCCATGTAAAAACCCTTAATGATATTCATGTAAATTCTGAAGAGGTATTGATCACACCTGATCAATTACGAGATGAATTACCCTTGTCAGAAAAAGGGCGAGATTTTGTTAAAGCAGCGCGTAAGGTTATCGCTAACATTATTCATAAAAAGGACCATCGACTTTTAGTTATTTCAGGACCCTGTTCAGTACATGATCTTGATGCAGCAAAAGAGTATGCGCAAAAATTAAAAGCGCTTCATGATAAGCACCAAGATAGCCTTTACATTGTTATGCGTGTTTATTTCGAAAAGCCTCGTACGACAGTAGGGTGGAAAGGTTTAATAAATGATCCACATATGGACGGCACTTTTGATGTAGAAAGTGGGTTACGTAAAGCCCGAGAATTATTAATATACTTGACTGATTTAGGCTTACCGCTAGCGACAGAAGCCCTTGATCCGATCAGTCCTCAATACTTGGCAGAACTATTTAGCTGGTCGGCAATCGGCGCAAGAACAACTGAATCACAAACACACAGAGAAATGGCTTCAGGCCTTTCTATGCCTATTGGTTTTAAAAATGGGACTAATGGTAGTTTAGGTGTGGCAATTAACGCTTTACAGTCAGCAGCATCTTCACATCGCTTTATGGGAATAAATCGTCAAGGACAAGTCGCATTAATCAAGACGTCGGGGAATCCTGATGGACATGTTATTTTACGTGGGGGTAAGCAACCTAACTATGATTCAGTAAATGTAGCCATATGTGAGCAAGATCTGAATGGTCAAGGCCTGGAGCCAGGCATTGTCATTGATTGTTCGCATGGGAATTCAAATAAAGATTATCGCCGTCAGCCATTGGTTGCAGAAAATGTATTTAATCAAATTGTAGAAGGTAATAAATCGATTATTGGTATCATGCTAGAAAGTAATATTCATGAAGGAAACCAGAGTACCAATGTACCAAAAAGTGAATTAAAGTACGGTGTTTCAGTTACCGATGCGTGTATTAACTTTAATGATACCGAGCTTTTATTAGCAAATGCTTCGAATAAACTTGATGATGTCTTAAAGCTGCGTTTAACTTAATATGTGTTAAATTGATTATCGCTAAAAGTAAACGAGTAAATTAATGAATAAAGAAAGTATAGCTCCTCAGTTGAAAGCACTGAGAAATGAAATTGATGAAATAGACAGTCAATTAGTCGAGCTATTAGCGAAACGCAGAAAGGTTACCACTAAAGTTGGAGAGCTAAAAAGCCAAGTGGGTATGCCAATTTATGCACCTGACCGAGAAGCTGAATTACTTTCCTTACGTCGTCAACAAGCGATGGAAGCTGGCGTATCTCCAGAGTTAATCGAAGATATTCTCCGACGTCTAATGAGTGATTCTTATATTAGTCAAGATGCAAGTGGTTACCAATGTGTAAATACTGAATGTAAAAAAATAGTCGTTATCGGTGGTAGCGGTCAATTGGGTAAAGTGTTTGTCGATTTATTTCAGCGTTCAAGCTATCAAGTTGAAGTACTTGAACAAAATGATTGGCCAAATAGCGAGGGTATTCTTGCGGGAGCTGGCGTCGTTATCGTTGCTGTACCTATTCGTTTAACGTCAATGATCATTCAGAAATTATCTCGGCTACCTAAAGCGTGTATTTTAGCCGATGTTACCAGTGTAAAAGAAATGCCTCTTTATGAAATGATGAAAGTCCATAAAGGGCCTGTTGTTGGCTTGCATCCGATGTTTGGTCCTGATGTATCAGGTTTAATAAAACAAACAATTATTACCTGTGAAGGTCGCTCGCCTGAGCAATATAATTGGTTGTTAAAACAGTTTCAGGTATGGGGAGCCAAAATATACCCTGTTGATGCTTTAGCGCATGATCAAGCAATGTCGATGGTTCAAGTTATGCGTCATTTTTCAACGATTGCTTACGGCTATCATTTGATGACTGAAGGTGCAGATATTGCTCAACTCGTTGAGATGAGTTCGCCTATTTACCGTTTAGAATTAATCATGGTAGGGCGCTTGTTTGCACAAGACCCTGTGCTTTATACGGACATAATCTTTTCAAATCGCGACAATGTTGCGATGATGAAACGTTTTGCTTATCGATTTTTAGAACTGTTAGAAGATGTTGAAATGGGTGATAAAGATGCTTTTGTTAACATGTTTGACCAAGTGGCTGATTGGTTTGGGGATTATGCAGATATCTTTTTACAAGAGAGTAAAGCCATGCTATTAAAAGCTAATGAATTAAAAAAACATTAACTTTAAAGAGCTTTAACTAGCTTAATAACAAGAGTATCTATGAAATCATCATTATTAACCTTATTCACGCTAACCTTCTTTTGCTTCATTTCAGTATCAGTACACGCTGAGAATGAGAATGAGAATGATTTTGCACTGGGTGTGATCAGCGAATCGCAATTATTGAGTGGTTTTACTGGCTTTAATGAAAAGTTTCAGGCGTTTTCAATCAGTGACCAAGAACAAAAAATTATTGCTCAATGGCCTAAAGCGCTTCAGATAGACGTTTATTTTGGGACGTGGTGTCACGATAGCGAACGTGAGGTACCGAAATTATTGAAACTATTAAAAGCAAATAAAGATATCACTTCAACACTTATTGCGCTTGATTATCAAAAAGAAGATCCACAGGCATTAGCTAAAGAAAGTCAGATAAAGTACACACCCACCATTATTGTCTATCGAGATAAGAGTAAAAAAGAAGAGTTAGGTCGAATCATTGAAAGACCTAATAAAAGTTTAATTGAAGACATTAATCAATTGTTGCTCTAAAAACTCCAAAGTGGATGAAAGCTAGAGTGCATCATTTTTTTTGGGGTATTCATTGGTAGAGTAACAAGTACTGCAAAGAGTGCAAAACTAATGCGTATCAGTTTCATTGTTAAAAACTTCTGGCGCTTGGTTTATCACATTATCAATGTGTTCAAAAAATTCAAAAAATTCAGGTTCTAAATCATCAATAGTCACACCACTTTTAAGTTCTGTTTCTATCTGATGAGTCACGCGTCCTAGACTTGGTACACCAGAATAGCAACACGCCCCATTAAGCTTATGAATGAGCACTTTTAGTTGATCGGCATCTTGAGAAGTAAGCGCTTCAGAAATATTGATCTTAGTATCAGGCAGACTTTTTACAAGGCCCTTAAGCATTTCTTTAGCAAGGTCTTCTTTATTGCCCGCTCGCTTTAATGCTAAAGGCCAATCAATAACTTTATTGTTGTTGAGCTCAACGTCTACATTAGCTGCTGGTTCTGACTTAATTGATGTCTCATTAATATGAGTACTTCTCGTACCTTTCTCTTTTCTTGTTTTTATATGCAATGGTTGGGTTAAATCACAATATTCGTAAATAGAATGTCGAAGCATCGCTTCGTCAATGGGTTTAGTCATATAAGAATCAAAACCTAATTTCAACAGTTTGTCTTTTTCTTCTTTAAGGGCATGAGCTGTAACGGCAATTATTGGCGTGTTATCATTGAAGGTCATAGCTTTGATACTTTTAAGTGCAGAGATCCCATCCATTATAGGCATCTGAATATCCATAAATATCATAGCAAATTTTTCATTTTTACAAATATCTACAGCATCTTGTCCGTTAACTGCGGTTGTGACTACATGCACTTGTTCGAGTAAAAGTTCTTTAATGAGCTTTAAGTTAGCTTCGTTATCGTCAACGGCCAGAATTTTAACAGGGATTTTATTTTCTTGTGTGGTCGATTTTATGGTGTCTAATAAATGGTGTCTAGGTAACAACACTTTATTTAATCGTTCCGGTGTTATTGGCTTACTTAAACAACTTTTAGCGCCACTCGCAATTAATGCTTCTTGTAGATTAGGCGAATTACTGTTTATTGCTAGATGAATCTGGGTCACCATTGGAGAAAGTGTCGTAATCAGCTCTTTTAAATCGACCAATGCCGTTGGTGTAATATCATGGCTAATAAGGGCGAAATCAAAATGCAATTTTTTATTCAGCAGATCATCTATTTGATCTAGGGTTTGAACTGCGTGTACGTCCAAGTCCCATTCAGCAAGAATTTCACTGGTCGCAATACGGCTATGCGTATGAGGTTCCAAATAAAGTACACTTTTGCCTGATAGTTCATGGTTATCAAAAACATTATCAATAGAAATAGGGTTAACTTCACAACGGAAAGTAAACCAAAAGGTTGAACCTTCGCCCTGTTCTGTAGAAAAACCCATGTTGCCATGCATTTCATTAACCAGTCGCTGGGAAATAACTAACCCTAATCCTGTGCCACCATAAAGTCGGGTAACACTTTTATCTGCTTGACCAAAAGCATCGAAAATAGTTTTTTGTTGCTCTTCGTTCATGCCAATACCGCTATCTTTTATTGTTATTTTAATAAGGGCACTATTATTTTCAATATGTTCACTGTCTACATCAATATCAATAGCGCCTTTATGAGTGAACTTCATTGCATTGCCCGTTAGATTAATCAACACCTGTTTAATTCGCATTGCGTCACCAATAAGAGCATCAGGTAATTGCGGATTAACACGTAATGATAATTCAATATTCTTTTTGTGAGAGGTTGGGGCAAGTAGTGTTAAGGTTTCTTCTACCGCTTCTCGCATTGAAAATGGAATGTTTTCAATCACCATTTTCCCTGCGTCTAATTTTGAAAAATCTAAAATATCATTAATAATGGCTAATAGGTTAGCTGAAGACCGTTCTATAGTTTGCAAATAATCACGCTGAGTAACGGTGAGTGGCGTCTTTAAAACTTGGCGAGTAAAGCCAATGACACCATTGAGTGGTGTACGAAGTTCATGACTCATATTCGCTAAAAATTCTGATTTAACTTTGTTGGCTTCTTGTGCTTTTCTTTTAGCAATATCAAGTTCAACGTTTTGTATTTCAAATTGTTCTAAACTTTCTCGTAAATCGGTAGTCGTTTGGTCAATACTGCCCTGCATTTCTTCTTGGTAATCACCCAGTGATTGTGCCATCGCGTTGACACCATTTTTCAAAAAATTTAGCTCACCAATCAACTGACCCGTCACACGACTTTCGAGTTTACCTTCACGAATTCTATCCACGGCTAGTACCATTGAACCTATTGGGCGTGTGAAGTTTTTAATTAATCGATAAGAAAAAAATGCACTAAAAGCACTACCCAAAAGAACAATTAAAAAGGAGATTATCATCTGGTTTTGCTGTTTTAAGCGAATGTTACTGCTATCAATTAGCATCGCAATGTAACCAATATTATTTTGAGAGGGTGCTCGAGTAGCATCATTTAATAAGGTTTCGTCGATAATAGGACTATGAAAAATAAAATCATCACCAGTTTTAGAAAAAATAGTACTGTTAGGGATAATTTCACCAGCTTTAAGGCGAATTAGATTCGTATCCCCATGGTAGGAACTGGTTACAAAAACTTGATTATCTTTGGTGAAAATAGCAATGCTTTTGATAATAGACGATTGGCTACGGTGCGTAAAATTGATCAAATTACGTAATTTCACCCGATCTTTACTCTGCATAGGTAAAGTGCTGGCAATTGCTAAAGGTTCAATAATGCTTTGAGAACGCTGCATTAAGAAGTTATTCAATTCATCGTAACGGCTATACGAAAAATAGCTAGCTACCGTGAATGCTATCAGCGTTGTTGGAACGATGGTAAGTAAAATTACCCAATCTTTCAGGCTTATTTTATGCATTATTTGCTTAACTTTAGTGTAAAATCATGGCATTGAATAATCTTATCATGGCATATCGTCATATAAAATTATAGCACTTAACAGGTATATTTTGTCATGGCTAATTTTTTTAAAGCATCGGCTAAAAAACAACAATTAGGTCAAGAAGCAAAAATCAAAATCATACGTCTTGATATGAATGGCTGTGGCGTTGGTCAATATAATAAAAAACCAATATTTATTGATGGTGTTTTACCCAATGAAGTTGTTCAGGCCAAAGTTATTGAACAGAAAAATAAATACAGCCGTGGCAAATTAATGGAAGTATTAAGCCAAAGTAAACAACGTATTGAAGCTAAATGTCAGCACTTTCTTAAATGTGGAGGCTGTGATGTGCAGCATATGACACCCGAAGCTCAACTTGACTTTAAACAGCAAAAGGTCAGTGATTTATTTGCGCGCAGCAATCATACTGATGAATTACCTTGGCAGACTCCTATAGTGAGTCAACCTTGGCACTATCGTCGAAAGGCGCGTATTGGTGTGCAATATGATAAAACAGGGCAAGCAACTATTGGCTTTAGACAGCGTGGCAGTAATCAGTTAATTACTATTAAGAATTGTCCTGTTTTGGTTGAACCGTTGGGGCCTATATTTTCATTGCTTAAAAAATTGCTCCCAAAGCTATCAGGAAAAAATGCTATTGGTCATATAGAAGTTATTTTTACCGATAAAGTAACGGTTGTAGTTAGGCAACTTGAAATATTAACCAAGCAAGATAAACTTCATTGGCAAACCTTTAGCGAAAATTTTTCTTGTGACGTTTTATTCGATTCAGGTAAAGATGTAACGTCTATTGATGAATCCACTGCAGCAATGCTTAACTATGCCTTAGATGACAATATCGATATTTCGTTCACTACTGATAACTTCATTCAAGTTAACCATGAAGTTAATAAAGGGATGATAAGGCAAGCACTGCAATGGCTCAAGTTGAATGAACAAGATATTGTTTTAGATTTGTTTTGTGGCCTAGGTAATTTTAGTTTACCCATAGCAAAAAAGGTAGAACAGGTTGTTGGTATTGAAGGTGTTGACTTGATGGTTACAAATGCACATGAAAATGCGTTAAAAAATGGCTTAAGTAATTGTGAGTTTTATCAAGCTGATTTGAATAGTCACTGGCAGAATGAGGGGTGGGTAAATAAAAAGTACACTAAACTTTTATTAGACCCCGCACGAGCAGGAGCATATCAAGCTTTACAACAATTAGTTCATTTGAATATTAAAACAGTTTTATATGTAAGTTGTGACCCGACAACCTTAGCCAAAGATAGTGAGTTATTAGTATCAAAAGGTTATAGCATTGAAAAAATATCCTTAATGGATATGTTTTCACAAACAAAGCATATTGAGACTATGGTATTGTTTGTTAAGTAGACATTCATTTTATTTCTCTAAATTTAGTAGGTTTTATTTATGGTTTCGGTACGTAAATCTCATCAAATGTCGGAAACAAATTTTGAGCAATGGTTAAGCTCATTAGAACTTAATGAAAATAAACATCAAGCACTTGAAAAGCTTTGGCATCAAGTGAATGTTTTTTTTGTTGAGCAACAAGAATGTCAGACTAAGTCATTAGAAATGGTTGAAATTCTTGCTAGTTTAAACTTAGATTGTGATTCATTATGTGCCGCTTTTTTATTCCCTCTCTATGAAGACCAATGTATTTCAATGGAATATATTGAAGAAAACTTTTCTCAGCAAATACTCAGTTTGTGTAATGGCGTTAGTCAAATGCAAGCAATAAAAGCACTGCAGCAAGGCCAATCAAATAGGGTTTCTGCGAACCAAGTTGATAATATTCGAAAAATGTTAGTGGCAATGGTTGATGATGTTCGGTCAGTCGTTATTAAACTTGCTGAGCGTGTTTGTTATTTGCGACGCGTAAAAAATACCGATGAAGAAACTCGTGTTTTAGCGGCCAAAGAAACCGCTAATATTTATGCACCACTTGCAAATAGATTAGGTATTGGACAATTAAAATGGGAACTTGAAGATATTTCGTTTCGTTACCTCCATCCATTGGTCTATAAAAAAATAGCGAAACAGTTAGATGAAAAGCGCCTTGCCCGTGAAAAATACATGGCTGATTTTGTGAGTAATCTTAACCGGCAATTAAAAGAGTTAAATATTGTGGGTCAAGTCTATGGCCGTCCAAAGCATATATTTAGCATTTGGAAAAAAATGCAGCAAAAATCACTCGATTTTGAACAACTTTTTGATGTAAGAGCCGTCAGAGTTGTTGTTGAAAAGCTACAAGATTGTTATGGCGCATTGGGCATCGTTCATACCAGTTGGAAGCATTTACATAATGAATTTGATGATTATGTAGCGACGCCGAAAGCTAATGGCTATCAATCTATACACACTGTCGTTTTAGGTCCTGAGGGTAAGTCAGTAGAAGTGCAAATTAGAACCCAACAAATGCATGAAGATGCAGAACTGGGTGTCGCGGCTCATTGGCGTTATAAAGAAGGCAGTACTGGTGGTAAAAATAGCGATAAAAAAACAGGTTTTGATGAAAAAGTTAGCTGGTTAAGAAAAATTCTACAATGGCAAGATGACGTAAGCGAGAGTGGTGATTTAGTTGATGAGTTACGCAGCCAAGTTTTTGAAGACCGGATTTATGTATTTACCCCCAACGGAGATGTTATTGACTTACCTGCAGGCGCTACACCCTTAGATTTTGCTTACTACATTCATTCAAATGTCGGGCATTGTTGTATCGGGGCTAAAGTTTCTGGACGAATTGTACCTTTTACTTATCGCTTACAAACAGGTGACCAAGTCGAGGTATTAACCAGTAAAACACCAAATCCGAGTCGCGATTGGTTAAACCCTAACCTGCATTATACGCATGCCTCAAGAACTCGGTCAAAAATTCAACATTTCTTTAAATTACTCGATCGTGACAAGCACATTGCCTTAGGTAAAGAACAGTTAGAGGCAGAATTATTGAAACAAGACTTAACCAATACTGATTTAATGACAGCAGGTAGACGCTTTAATATTAAATCAATTGATGATTTATATGCCGCTATAGGTTCAGGTAATGCTCGTTTGCAGCAAGTTATTAATCATCTGCAATATCATAACCAGAAAAAAAAACCACCTACAGAGCTTGACCCGCAAAGTTTGGTAAAACCACAACAGACTCAGCAAAAATCAAAAGCGGATGCGAACGGTATAACCGTATCAGGTGTGGGCAATCTATTAACGCATATGGCTAAATGTTGTCATCCGGTGCCGGGCGACGAAATTTCGGGTTTTATTACACAGGGTCGAGGTATATCAGTACATCGCAATGACTGTGACCAATTAGCTCATGCGTTAAGTCAGCAACCCGAGCGTGAAGTAGAAGTGCAATGGGGTGTGCAGAGCCAACAAAGTTATCTCGTCACCGTAAAAGTTATTTCGAGTGATCGTCAAGGTTTAGTCCGTGATATCTCAACGATTGTTTCAAATGAACGCGTCAGTATTGTTGGTATGGAAAGTCGTTCTGATCCTGTTAAACAAACGGTAGCGATGATGTTAAATATTGAAATTGCGAACAATGAAATATTAGGGCGTTTGATTGGAAAGTTATTGCAACTCGACGATGTATTAGAAGTTAAACGACTCTAGTTTTAATTTATCTCCCTATTGAACCTCTAGATAATGGAAAGTATAAAAATGTTAAGCGAACAAGCTTCAATGAATAAATTACGTTGGATCATGACCGAACTGCGTGATCCAGAAACTGGCTGTCCGTGGGATATCAAACAAGACTTTTCCTCGATAGTTCCTCACACAATCGAAGAAGCTTATGAAGTTGCAGATGCGGTGATGGACGCTGTTGAACAACAAGACTTTTCTGAATTAGAAAAAGAATTAGGTGATTTACTTTTTCAGGTGGTTTTCTACAGTCAATTAGGACACGAGCAAAAACAGTTTGATTTTGACGGTGTGGTTAGCGCAATTTGCGAAAAACTTATTCGCCGCCATCCTCATGTGTTTGGTGATAAAAGCTTAACCTCTGATGCAGAAATAAAAGCAAATTGGGAAAATGAAAAAGCAAAAGAAAGATTACAAAAAAGTGCTAAAGATAACATCAGTATTTTAGCGGATATACCTAAAAATTTACCCGCGTTATCTCAAGCGGCCAAAATCCAAAAACGTTGTGCGCATGTTGGTTTTGATTGGCACAATATTGAAGATGTCTTTGCAAAGGTTGTTGAAGAACTTGAAGAAGTCAACCTTGAAATCGAGCAAAATAACCCTGAAGCATTAGCCGAAGAGTTAGGAGACCTGATGTTTGCAATTGTAAACCTTTGTCGTCATGCAAAAAAAGACCCTGAACAGCTATTGCGTCAAGCAAATCAAAAATTCACTAAAAGGTTTCATGGTGTAGAAAAACAAGTGGAAACCTCAGGTGTTGAATTTGAACAACATTCACTAGAAACGCTTGAAACGTATTGGCAACAGGTGAAAATCAATGAGAAACAACAATGAAAGAAAAGCTTCTCCAATTAGTCGACTGTTTATTAACGCTAGAAAATAACATTGTAACGTTAACCTTTAATCGCAATGATGTCCGTAATGCGCTCACGAGCACCGCTATTGCAGATGATATTGTCAATACCATTGAGTGGATTAATAAAACACCGTCTATAGCTGTGCTGGTTATTACGGGCGCAGGTTCAGCATTTTCATCGGGTGGAAATATTAAAGATATGGCTGAACGCAGTGGTGACTTTGCTGGCGATGTTCAAGCACTTGAAGCTCGTTATCGTCAAGGCATACAAAGAATTCCTTTAGCAATACATAAATGTGAAGTCCCCGTTATTGCGGCTATAAATGGCCCCGCAATCGGTGCAGGATTTGATGTGGCAAATATGTGTGATATTCGTATTGCCTCAACTAAAGCAAAGTTTGGTGAAACATTTGCTAATTTAGGACTTATTCCTGGTGATGGCGGCGCATGGTTTATGCAACGTGTTATTGGCTATCAAAAGGCCGCAGAGCTGACCTTTACCGGAAGAATTATAAATGCTGAAGAAGCAAAAGCATTAGGTGTTGTGCTGAATATCGTTGAACCTGAATTATTAATGGATAACGTTATGAGCTTAGCAGCAGAAATAGCGGCTAAGCCAACAGCTTCTATGCGTTTAACTAAACGTCTAATGAAAATGGCACAGCGGACTGATTTGCCTGACTTTCTTGATATTTGCGCCGTGTTTCAAGGGATGTGTCATAACAACCCTGAACATTTAGATGCCGTAAATGTCATGCTGGAAAAACTAGCTAAATAATACTTGAGTATTTAGAAATTTTTCATATTAAGTTACTTGGAAGTAAACACTTAAGTCTTGTTGGGAATAAAAACCACGACCGTTCATCCTGAACACATACGTTTATTTTCATCCATGCCACCACGTTATACCGTTCATCCTGAATATAAAAAGCACCTGTAAA
This sequence comes from Alteromonadaceae bacterium, assembly GCA_041890515.1. Lineage (GTDB taxonomy): Bacteria > Pseudomonadota > Gammaproteobacteria > Enterobacterales > Alteromonadaceae > Colwellia_A. Next base: position 6,752 of record JASDWX010000057.1, on the reverse strand, counting down.
GGTGCTTTTTATTAGAGTTAAAACGCTGATCGTTTTTACTATTCAGCAATATCTGCATTATGATAAACGTTTTGTACATCATCACAATCATCTAACATCGCGATAAATTTTTCAAAATTAGCCGTATCATCTTCACCTGAAATTTCCGTGTAATTTTGTGGCACCCAGGTGATTTCTTCAACTTCTAAATCGTACTCAGGCATTGAGTTAGCGAATTCAGTTTTAACTTTGAAAAATTCAGTATGTGGTGCATAAACAGTAATAATACCGTCTTCTAGCTCAACATCTGTAACATCAATATCAGCCATCATTAATGCTTCTAAAACAGCTTCGTCATCTTCACCTTTAAAAGCAAATACGGCTTGATGATTAAACATGTGTGAAACAGTGCCAGATGAACCAATTTTAGAATACGTTTTAGTAAAGCATTGGCGTACGTCTTTTATCGTACGGTTGCCGTTATCAGTTAAACAATCAATGATAACCATACAGTTACCTGGACCAAAGCCTTCATATCTTGCGGCAACAAAATCTTCGCCACCAGCACCGGATGCTTTTTTTATCGCATTTTCAATCACGTGTGTAGGAACTTGATCTTTTTTTGCTCGTTCAATTAAACCGCGAAGTGTTAGGTTACCATCTGGGTCAACACCGCCTTCTTTGGCACTTACATAAATTGCTTTACCGTATTTAGAGTAAACTTTAGTTTTTGCGCCGGCTGTTTTCGCCATTGATAATTTACGATTTTGGTATGCTCTACCCATCTGAATGCATCTCGTTATTCTTAAAAAATTGATGGACTAGATTCTACCCGCTGAGATTAAGTTTGACTAGTCTTGTTGTGTGCTAATCATGAATAATTACACCTTTTTTAGCGCAAATATTCACAAGAATTATCTAATCAGAGGTACTTGAACTGTTCATTATTACTTTGAACATTCTTATGCTCTTCTCTACATAACCACTGGCTATATAAGCGCATGGGATTAATGGAGAAAGTAATACCGCTAACATGACTAAAATCGTTAAATTACTCTTCGGTATAAATACATAAAAAATAACGACAATAAAGTGGGTCATTCTATCCAAATTACCACTGACTTTAAGTGTTTTTTTGAAAGGTTTAATAAGTAATCGTTGTGCCTTTCTAAAGATGAACAGCGGGTAAACTGATTGTAAAAATTGAAATATTGAGACAGTATTGAATTAGTAATATCTATTTGTGCTGATATTTATCCTCCAGGCAAATCTTTTTTTAGCCATGTTTTTAATGCGAACGCTATCTAAAGTGAACATTAACTCAATAAAGTGATGATTTTTAGTAAGCCAGTACATTGAATTTTTTATTAAAAGTTCCTGTTTAAAAGAACTTCATCAAAAACACCCGCAAAAATTGATACCATAAGGTCATGAATTTCCTTTTGATATTTATCTATTGTACTGATGTATTTGATAAATAATCAACTCTGAGGAGAAGTATTGATGGGGAGTAAGGTGAGAAAGTAGCAGCATAAACAGTCTCATTGCAAAGACAGATATTCTCTAGTTATGCCGCTACTTAGTTTTTAAATAAACCATTTATTTACCTTTGTTGTCGTATACCATTAATACGTTGTGTACATTCGGATTCTTCAACATCCCACTGACTAACTGACAGATGTTTAATGTTAAGAATAAGTGTCGCTAATGACGAAATATTATAAAGTGTTTGTTTTATCATGTTAAATTTCCTCGGTGTTAGCGCTTTCAAGCAAGCTAATCAGAAAGTAATGATGAAGTCGTTGAAGCAAGATTTTCCTGTTTAAAGGAATATTGCTTTATAAGTGCTAAGTTACCGGTTGTAATTGTATTTTCATCAATTAATACCGCTGCATTTAAATCAGATAAAGCACCTGATATATCATTATTTATATATCTTGAAATACCACGGTTGTTATAACTTAACGACTTAAGGTAATCCGCTTTAGCACTTCTCAAGTTTATTTTTTTAGCACTATTGATCGCTGCAGTACATGCTGATTCTGATTGAACGGCGTCTTTTGATTGTAAATAAGCAACACACAAGCCCATGCTGCTGCCAAATGAGTCTTCATCCCTTTGTAGTCTATTGAGTTTTTTAATACCTGAACCAAATTGACCTTTAACAATTTCAGGAGTACCTGTTGCATGTTTTACTACCGCAACTCTTAATGCTGCATCACTTTCAAGAGCGAGTACCGGGTTGCTAAGCACTAAAGTGGCCAGTAGGGTTTTTACTAATGTAGGTTTAATATTCATGTTTTTCTCCAATTAAAAAGCGTATCAAGTTGATACACGCTTAATATAGGAATTTACCGGTAATCAGACAAACGATTAAAATATACGTATTGCGTGAAGAAAATTCATCTATAAACGCAAATAATTATATAGTGCTGTCTACAAAGGTTTCTTTTACCCAATTTGCGAATAGTGTCAATTCTGTTTTACTTTCCATATTTTCATGCTGAATAAGATAATACCTATCATTGGTATTTAGCTCCTCGTCGAAGAGCTTCACCAGTAATTGCTCACTAAACCAAGTTTTACTGATAGGAAGGGGTACTAAAGCTATTCCCATCCCCTGTTGAGCCGCACGTGCAACCCCAAACATGCTATCAAACTGTATAATTTGCTTGGGATCGAAATCATCAATATTGACATTGTCAGCCCATTGATGCCATGACCAAGGGCGTGATCTATGCAAAATTAGCGGCGTACTTCTTAACGCAGAAACGCCGATGTTTTTAAGTTTTTTATATAATTTTTTATTACAAGCTGGCGCATAACGCACGGGGAATAATTCATGAACAATACTCGCATTCGGCTTCCCGTTGGCCAGTACTATAGATAAGTCGGCAACTTGTGACGGCTCACTTCCTGATTTTACGGTTTCTAGCTGAAGATTAATCCCAGGATTTTGTTCAGACCATTCGCTTAAACGAGGAATAAATAATTCACTCGCAAAAAATTCAGGCAAACTAATCACGATTGTTTTGTTTTGTTGATTATGAGTGAACTCAGAAATTGTTGACTCAAGTTGATGAATAATCGGTTGAATAGATTGATAAAACTGCTTTCCTGAACTTGTTAGTTCTATGGAACGTGTGCCTCTTTTAAAGAGCACAAAACCGAGTTGTTCCTCCAACTGTTTTATTTGATGGCTGACAGCCGATGGTGTTAAAAATAATTGTGCGGCAGCATGTTTGAAACTTAAGCATTTTGAAGCGACACAGAATGAACGTAAACCACGTATAGGTGTTTGAATTGGCATGTTTGAAAATATATGAATGATGACAACAATGAATAGCAATACTCATACCGAGTTTTAACCTGTTGTTTTTAAATGTTATTGTTTTATCTTTGATTGAATGCAAAAGGAAAAACGCACTACTTTGGTTCGCTTGCACTAAAATAACGACTAGATAAATGATAAAAAAAGCAGAAAAAAAGGACATCAAATGATGTCCTCAAAGTGTAACAATACAAAAATTTAACAATACAAATAAAGTAAATACAGAATCGGGGAAGACTCAAAATACCAACGAATCATAAATTTATTTGTGGTGCGCAGCAAACGAGATAAATTCATCTAATGAGTTATTTTTTTTCATCTGTATGAAAAAAAGACAAAAAAAAGGACATCAAAAGATGTCCTTAAAATGAAACAATATAAACAGGTGTTATTAAAGAATCGGGGGAGATTCAAAATACAAATGAATCATAAATTTATTTGTGGTGCGCAGCAAACGAGATAAATTCATCTAATGAGTTATTTTTTTTCATCTGTATGAAAAAAAGACAAAAAAAAGGACATCAAAAGATGTCCTTAAAATGAAACAATATAAACAGGTGTTATTAAAGAATCGGGGGAGATTCAAAATACAAATGAATCATAAATTTATTTGCTGTACACAGCAAACGAGATAAATTCATCCGATAGATTAGTTTTTTTCACCTATTTGCTTAGTTTTAGCCAGTCTTCAGTTTGGTTGTGCTCACTGTTTACTATTAATGGATTTATTGAAGTGATTTATGTTAATCGATAAACCTCTGCAACTCAGCGTGCATTTTATGGATCATCATGATGCATAAATTTGATATATGTATTGTCTTTTTTTTATTTTATTGATAAATATAGTTATTTTGGTTGGTGTGTATTTTGCTTTGATGTTCAATAAATAATAGAACTTGAGAGATAACAATGAAAAGTGTTGAAGTGAATTTTGATGGGTTAGTAGGACCGACCCATAATTATGCCGGCCTTTCTGAAGGAAATGTAGCATCATTATCTAACGCAAATAATAGCTCAAATCCTAAGAAAGCGGCTTTACAAGGTTTAAAAAAAATGAAAACCTTGCATGACATGGGATTAAAGCAAGGCGTATTTGCTCCCCAAGAGCGTCCTGATCTTTACACATTAAAACGACTAGGTTTTCACGGCAGCGACGCTGAAATATTAGCGGCGGTTCATAAAGCGTCACCCACATTACTCGCTTCTTGTTGCTCTGCATCGACAATGTGGACAGCGAATGCTGCAACGGTTTCTCCGTCAGCGGATACTTTCGATAAAAAAGTACACTTTACCTCAGCTAATTTAGCCAATAAATTTCATCGTTCACTCGAACCTGAAACAACAAGCAAAATTCTCAAAGCAATGTTTAACGATGAAAAGCATTTTAAACATCATCAGCACCTTAATGATAATGAACATTTTGGTGACGAAGGTGCTGCCAACCATACTCGCTTGTGCGAAAGCTACGGTGATAAAGGGATAGAAATATTTACCTATGGCCGTTATGCTTTTAATCGAAATAAGCCCGCACCTGTTAAATTTCCTGCTCGTCAAACTTTTGAAGCAAGTCAGGCTATAGCAAGGTTACATGGCTTACCGGAAGATAAAACAGTTTTTGTTCAACAAAATCCAGATATTATTGACCAAGGTGTTTTTCATAATGACGTGATCGCGGTGGGTAACCAAAATGTCTTTCTTTATCATGAGCAGGCTTATTTAAATACTGCCGAATTTAAAGCAGAGGTTACACGTAAGTTTAGGGGAGAGAAACTTAATTTCCTTGAAGTTTCAACGGATGAAGTACCTATTCAAGAGGCGGTTAATACCTACCTTTTTAATACGCAAATAGTCACATTAAGTGATAATAATATGGTTATTATTGCACCTACTCATTGTCGTGAAAATCCTAAGGTTTATCAATATTTACAAACATTGATTTCTGCAGATAACCCAATAAACCATGTCGAATTTTTTAATGTGAATGAAAGTATGAAAAATGGAGGAGGACCCGCTTGTTTGCGTTTAAGGGTGGCACTTTCTGAGCAAGAATTTTCAGCCGTTAATCCTGATTGTTTATTAACGGAAGCTTTATATACAAAACTCGTTGGTTGGGTTGGTTCACATTATCGTGACAAATTAACACTTGACGATTTACGAGACCCTGAATTGATTATTGAGTCGCGCACTGCATTAGATGAATTGTCTCAAATTTTAGCTTTAGGTCCTGTTTATCGCTTTCAGCAATAAGTGAACATACCAATAAAAAATGATGATATAACAAGCAATTTTATTGTGAAATAAACGTGCTTGTTATAGTTGAAAGTAGCCAATAAGTCTTTTTAAATAAAGTTAAAGCTAATGGTAAATAGATAAACCTAATTCCTCAGCAATACCTTCAACGAGCTTCATGCCAACAACTGAATTACCAAAACTGTTTAAAGGCGGGCTCCATGTGCATATCACACCATAATTGGGCACGATTGCAATTAAACCACCACCAACACCACTTTTTGCGGGTAAGCCAACAGAGAATGCAAATTCACCTGATTGGTCGTACATACCACTCGTAGATAGTATTGCATTAACTCGATGTGCGTCCTTTGGACTACATATAACATTTTTCGTGATGGGGTCTACACCTTTATTGGCTAGAAAAAGTAAACTTTGTGCGAGTTGCTCGCAGCTCATTGCCACTGAGCATTGCGTAAAATAATGGCTGAGAACATCAGGGATTTCTGCTTCAATATTACCAAAACTTTTCATTAAGTAGGCTAGGGCAGCATTACGGTTGCCATGAGAAAGTTCAGATTGGTACACTTGTTTGTCCACTCGAATGCTTTCATTGTTGGCGAGTTTTCTGACGAAACTTAAAAAAGCGAGTTTACTTGCTGAAAAATGACTCGTTAGTACATCAGCTACTAATAACGCACCAGCATTTATAACAGGATTTCGAGGGATGCCTTTCTCCCACTCTAGCTGGATAATAGAATTGAAAGGTTGTCCTGACGGTTCCATTTTTACGCGTTTCCACAAAGAGTCACCGATACGATTCATTGCCATGACTAAACCAAATACTTTTGAAATACTTTGAATTGAAAAAGGGCGTTGATGATCACCCACACCTACTGTTTTACCATCAATAGTCGCAACAGATATCCCCGCAAACCCAGGGTTTACCTTGGCAAGCGCAGGAATATAATCAGCTACTGCACCTTCTACATAGTTATCGCACTGGGAAAGCAGTAATGCCTGTAGTTTATCTTGTAAATCAACAATATTTTTATTCATATAAACGTTCGAATGTTAGAAGTGCAGATCCGTCTATTATGCACAAAATAAATTTGAGATATAGCCTTAAAAGCAACTTATCTACATATCACGGCATAAGTGAACTACCCACCGACGTCGCTTCGCGTCGATCAATGGGCTTCTGCAATCTAGC
>JASDWX010000056.1:12803-21163 GCA_041890515.1 Alteromonadaceae bacterium | reverse complement strand
GATCCTTTCATACTGTTGCTGAAGTCAGACGTTTATTGCTATAGGTTTTACTTATCTCAGCTTTGGAGTTTCATTTGTCTACACCTTTTCAAAACCGTTTAGTGGGTACTATTATTGTCGCGGCGGTAGCTATTATTGTTTTACCTGACTTACTCGACGGTAACAAAAAAACTTTTCAAGATGAGTTTGAGCAAATTCCACCACCACCTAAAGTTAAATTTGTTAAGGAGAAAATAAGCTTTCCTCAAGATGTAATTGTTAATGAATCACCAGAGAGTTTAAGTGATTCACTAGCATCCGATGTGGTATTGGTGAATGAACAACAAAAACAATCTCTAGCGAAAGAAAAAAAAGAAAAACGTGTAAATAATACGAAGGCTAATAGAGAAAAAGAAAAGAAACCTGTCACCCAATTCCCTGATACCATTATGCCTGAAAAATCAGTATTGAAACAAGAATGGGTTATTCAACTGGGCAGTTTTCGGTATGAAAAAAATGTAGCACAGCTACTACTTAAGTTGAAAGACAACGGTTATATCGCATTTACAAAGCCGATAAAAACAAAAAATGGTACATTAATAAAAGTGTTCATAGGTCCGGAATTAACTCAAAACTCACTTAACAAAAAAATCCCAGCATTAAAAAAATTAACGGGTGTTCAAGGTAAAATCGCTCGATTTTATCCAACAAAGTGATGAGTTATATAATAAAACATTGGCACAATAAGGCTCATCTCTGTTAGAATGCGCGCCTTATTATGCTGGTAAGTATTCATTGGTAACGTGTAATTATGGTTTGGATAGACTATGCCATTTTGGCAGTTGTAGGCATTTCAACATTAATTAGCTTGGTTCGCGGCTTTGTTAAAGAAGCTGTTTCGCTAGTTATCTGGATCAGTGCCTTTTTTATTGCTAGTAAGTTCTATGTAAACCTCTCAAGTTTACTTACAAATATTTCTGATCAAACCCTGCGTAATGCGGCTGCTATTGCGATTCTTTTTATTAGCACGTTAATTCTTGGTGCATTAGTTAATTATCTGATTGGTCAATTAGTCAGTAAAACAGGCTTATCTGGAACCGATAGAGTGCTAGGTCTTGTTTTTGGTGCTTTACGTGGGGTACTTATTAGCAGCGCCGTTTTATTCTTTATGGATGCATTTACACCCGCATCATCAACAGCGTGGTGGACGAGTTCTCAGTTGATCCCCGAATTTACACTCATTGTTGAATGGTTCTTTGAATACCTGAAAAATTCATCCAGCTTTCTAAAATAATTTTATTGCAGTGCCATGAAAGTGGGGCTGATGTTCATTAGTATAATTTATATTTACTCAGCGTTTTATTTCAATGAAACGCTTTTAAACTTAGTTCTGTGGAGAATAAACTCATGTGTGGTATTGTTGGCATTGTTGGAAAAACATCGGTTGGTCAAGCATTATATGACGGATTAACCGTACTTCAACACCGTGGTCAAGACGCTGCTGGTATTGTGACTATTCACAACAATACCTTTAGACTGCGCAAAGGTAATGGATTAGTAAAAGATGTATTTCACACGCGTCATATGCTGAGATTACAAGGTAATATGGGTATTGGACATATTAGGTATCCAACCGCTGGTACTTCAAGCTCTTCAGAAGCACAACCTTTTTATGCAAATGCTCCTTTTGGTATTTCTCTCGCACACAATGGTAACTTAACCAATGCGATTGAATTGAAAGAGTGGTTGTTTACTGTTGCACGTCGCCATGTAAACACGACGTCCGATTCAGAGTTGTTATTGAATATCCTTGGTCACGAATTACAATTGACTGAAAATTTAAAATTGACACCTGATGATATTTTTAAAGCCATTAGTAATGTGCATAACCGAATTCGTGGCGCATATGCCACAGTTGCTTTGATTATAGGTCATGGTATGGTTGCATTTCGTGATCCTAATGGTATTCGTCCTTTAGTTTTTGGTAAGCGTGAAACGGCTACAGGTATTGAGTATATGGTCGCTTCCGAGTCTGTTGCACTGGATGCCAATGACTTTGACTTTGTGCGTGATGTTGCGCCAGGTGAAGCTATATATTTCTCACAAGATGGAAAAATTCACAGTCAACAATGTTCAGATAATCCAACATACAACCCTTGTATCTTTGAATACGTTTATTTTGCTCGTCCTGATTCAGCAATTGATAAAATTTCTGTATACGGTTCTCGTGTTGAAATGGGCAAAAAGTTGGGTGATAAAATAGCAAAAGAATGGGAAGATATTGATATTGATGTTGTTATTCCAATTCCTGAAACATCATGTGATACAGCATTAGAAATCGCTCGACATCTTAATATTCCGTACCGTCAAGGTTTCGTGAAAAACCGTTATATTGGCCGCACGTTTATTATGCCTGGTCAAGAGCAGCGTAAAAAATCAGTGCGTCGTAAACTTAATGCGATTACAACCGAGTTTGCCGGTAAGAATGTATTATTGGTTGATGACTCTATTGTTCGTGGTACTACTTCTGGACAAATTATAGAAATGGCTCGCTCTGCTGGCGCTAAAAATGTTTATTTTGCTTCAGCGGCACCTGAAATTCGTTTTCCTAATGTTTATGGTATTGATATGCCAAGTGCTAACGAATTGATTGCTCATGGACGTGAATTAGACGATATCTGTCAGTTAATTGGTGCAGACAAACTTATTTTCCAAACATTAGAAGATTTAGTCAGTGCTGTGGGTAGCCTAAACCCTGACATTAAGCAGTTTGAAACATCAGTGTTCGATGGTCAGTATATTACTAATGACATCAACCAAGGCTATTTAGAACGATTAGACGCATTGAGAAATAATGAGAATAAAGAAGACTCAGATAAAAATGCTGATTCAATCATTGATATGCACAACGAAGGTGCTGAATAACGAATTTATGCCACTATTTAATTCGTTAAATTGATATTATAGTCTTGAAAAGAGAAAGCCCATTTAGTTTATTGCTAAATGGGCTTTCTTTATGATGTAATGTTAAGTTGATATTTTATAAAATCAATCGCTTATGGATTATGTCTTAAAAGTTAACCTTAAGAAACATATTCAGAGCCAACACCCATACCTAACATAATCGCACTAAATGCCATTAAAGAAACCAGTAGAACTAATCCACAGGTAACTACTGAACTTGCATAAATAAAACCTTTTTCTTCAGGAATATTCATCATGATAGGGACACCAGAATAAAGTAAATAAACAGAATAACAAAGCGCGGCTAACCCTGCTAAAGCAACAAACCATAAAACAGGAAAAAGTGCGGTTATGCCAACCATTAATAATGGTGTCGCTGTGTAGGCTGCTAATTCTAAAGATTGAGTGAAATCAGGTGTAGAATCGAACGTTTTTGCCATCCACTGAATTAAGAAGGCTAAACCGATAACACCGAAAATCAAACCTAAATACATTGCTACTGACATTGCCATTGCGCTTGATTCAGTGAGTTTTATGGGATCACCTACGCCTATTGTCCAACCAATATGAGCCGCAGCATAATAACTGCAAATGGCAGGTATCAAAGCAATAGTTATAATATGAACTAAGCTATACATTAAGCTTTCGTGACGTTTTTCAATAGTGTGCCATTCTTTCTTAGGGTCAGTGTACAATCCCCAAATATGATTTAATATCATAAAAACATCCTCTTGCTCTCCCCAAAATTACATTTATTATTTATTTTTTATTATTAATAAATGTCCGTATCGATCAATAACTTTATTACTGATAGCTTATTTATGTAAGATGGCGAAGCTTTCGTCAAGCGCTGAAGAGAAATCAGGCTGAATTAAGAGCAAATAATTTTTTTTTATATCGAAAATAACGAATATCTATACACATATATATTATTTTGTTATTTAAAAGGAAAGTCAGCTTGCGTAATAAACTTGATGATGATTAAAAGTTAAGCGACTTTTATTCTAACAATATTCATAACTTCCATTTCAAAACCAGCAATGGTTTCAATGCTGGTGTAGTAAGTCATATTTACTTGCTGTTTAGTAAGTGACTTATATACTTTTTTACGTTTATATTTGAAAGGTGTATCACAGCCTTTTATCATTACCGTATTAATAAACCATTCATCTTGTTCTCGTTGTACATGAGAAATTACTGTAACATTTTCACTATGAACAAGTTTCTCATGTTTTTTCAGTAGCTCTTTTACCGTTTTCTTTTTCATCATTATTCCCTACATTAACTTTGATTAAATATTTAACGGCCTCGAACGCTTTTTAAGACATTAATAAACATAAGTACCATTTATATTGAACATGTACTTCGGGGGTGGGAATGATTTTAAACCATATTATAGGCTTTCGCAAAAACCAACATCTCTTAAATAGGCTTAATCAGAGTAGACAACAAAAAGTTTACGTAATAATAGGTTGACGTAAAGTAGATAACAGAACTTCATCGTAAATGATCTTTTTCTAAAGGGACATTATAGAATTCTGATTTCCAAAAATTTATTTGGTTAAGAGCAGACAGTTTTAAAGATGATGAATGCCATGCTGCATCAGGTTTCCAATTATTCGCCCATTCAGGTAGTTGATCAGGAGGCATAGGTCTAGCTATCCCATATCCCTGGGCTAATTCACAACCTAATTCTAGTAATGCTGTTCCGTGTTCGATTGTTTCTACACCTTCAGCAAGTACTTTACGGTTAAATGATGCAGCTAACGCAACAATACCAATAACAATTGCCTTGTCTTCGGGGTCTAATAACATATCGCGAATAAAGGTTTGATCTATTTTGATTAAGCTTGCCGGTAACCGTCTTAAATAGGTCAGCGAAGAGTACCCTGTACCAAAGTCATCAATTGCAAAAGTTACACCTAGTTTTAGACAACTGTCCATTATTTCTGAGGCGTCCATTACGTCACCCAAGGCACTTGTTTCAAGTACCTCAAGCTCTAAATAGCTTGGCGCTATATCTGGATGATCTGCAAGAAGGCTTTCCAGTCGGCTAGCAAAGTTTTTTTGCTGTATCTGTAACGCGCCGATATTGACACTCACAGGAATTTTTAGCCCACACTTCTGCCATTCTCCTAATTGTTTTAATGCTTCATCTATAACCCACTCTCCTATGTCTATACTGAAATGATGATTTTCAATCAAGGGTAAAAATTCCATTGGAGATAATAGGCCACGCACTGGATGCACCCATCTAATGAGTGCTTCAGCACCAATAACGTCACCCGTACTCATATTAACTTTAGGCTGATAGTACAAAACAAATTCTCCATTTTTTAATGCTAAAGCTATATTTTGGAGTTTTTCATGACGATTTTTAATGGCATCTTCAGATTCGATGTCAAAAAGGTGATAGCAATTTTTTCCTTGCTGCTTTGCAATATACATCGCTTGGTCAGCATGGCGAATGAGCTGGTCTGCATCGGTGTTGTCCAGAGGATAAAGTGTTACACCTATACTCGCAGATACCTTGAGGAGATTCCCATTGATAGTCATTGGCCTTGAGGCAGCCTTTAGCATTCGTTCAATGACGGGTTCAAAGTCTGGGATCTCTTCTAAGTTGGTGAGTACAGCAACAAACTCGTCACCACCAAAACGAGATAGGGTATCGCATTCTCGTAAAGCGTCTTTTAAGCGATAAGATAATATCACTAAAAGTTCATCACCCAGACTATGCCCATGAGTATTATTGATTTCTGCAAAACCATCTAAATCAAGAAAAACAATCGCTAATGAACTTTTATTACTTTTACTTTGAATCATTGCCTGATTCAAACGTTTTGCTAATAGTGATCGGTTAGGTAAGTTTGTCAGTACATCATAATGTGCCATATGCGCTAATTGAAGTTGGTGCTCTTTAATTTCGGATATATCAGTAAATACTGCAACATAGTTTTTCACTTCTCCGTTGTCATGGTATACAGCACTAATCGTGAGTGATTGCGCATAAGTTTCATTATTTTTTCGTGTATTCCAAAGTTCACCGGACCAGTTACCTTCATCGATGAGTGATTCCCATAATTGGCTATAAAAATCAGCTGATTGGCGTGTTGATTTCAACATACTAGGATCTTTACCTAAAACATCTTCTCGCTCATACCCCGTAATTTTTACAAAAGTGTTATTTACATCAATGATAATACCTTTATTATCTGTAATTATTATACCTTCACGTGCTTGCGAGAATACGCTTGCAGCAAGTTTAAGTTTCTCTTCAAGCTGCTTATTTTGAGTAACATCCTTTATTAGCGATGTTACTCCTATCACTGAACCATTTTTTGCTCGAATAAGGGTATTATGCCATTCGCAAATTATGGTATTACCGTACTTTGTTAAATTTTCATTAGTACTACTTGTACTATCTGTTTTTTTAAGTGATGATTTATATACACCCTTGATATTATTGCGAAATTCAGGCACTAAAATAAGTTTCGATGCATGTATGCCTATTGCTTCCTTGGCAAGGTAACCAAAAATACTTTCAGCTGACTTATTCCACTGTGTGCACTTGAAATTTCTGTCCCATGATATACAGCCTAATGGTGTTTTTTCAATGTGGTTAGAGAGTCTCATCTCACTTTCTTGCAGTAAATTCTGACTGTCTTTCAGTTGCTGTTCAGCGTTTAACCGTGTTTTAGCCATTAAGATGAAACGTTTTTGAAATTCAATAAGCTCAACAGAGCCATCTTGAGCTATATTGCCTATATCTCTTCCTAATTCGAGATTTTTTGTTGATTGTAAGAGCACTTCAAGTGGTTTTAATAAACTTTTCTTAATTCCCCACTTAGAAATCATAAGTATAAGGAATACAAATAAAAGTATGAATAGTCCTGTTTTAATAACACGTGAATTAATGCTGGATAACTTTACACCTAATGGGATCCCTACACTTATTCTAATAAATTCACTGTTGTTAAATAGAGGTCTGTTAACGAAAGCTCTTAAATGATTGTCTGGGCTGCGTATTATTTTTGTTGCGTTGTTTAATGTGGTCTGATATTCCAGAAGCTGACCACTAACGCTTTCAATATGAGACCCAAGTAGTTTGGTGTCGTTAGGAAAAACGGCAATTATTTTTTCTTCATGATCGGTAATATAAGCCACCGTGTTTTCAGGTAAATATGACTCGGCAAGACGTTTGCTCCACCAGTCAAGGGATATTACCGCAACAGCAAGTCCTACAACGTTGTCACTTTGGGGATCAATGACAGGATAGGCAAAGTTAATACTTGTCACTCCAGTGGCACGATCAACTTGAAATTCACCAATAGAAAAAGATCTAGTGGCAATCGATTCTTGAATATATGGACGATCAGATACATTTATAGGCGCTTTAAGACCCTTCGCACTGCATAAAAGATCACCATCGACCCTAGGAACACCAATATTGATATAGCTGTCATTGAGCTTTAATACATCAGATAAGAAAAGGCTACATTCAGGTGAACTCGGATTCAATACTGGCTCAAACGTAGATAAACGCTTTAAAAATTTATGTGTTCTTTTTATTAGATTAGATTGGTCAGCTGCTGTTATCTCTGCGATGTTAATAGCCTGTTTGACAGCATCATTGATTGTATTCTTTCTTTCTAAGAACGATTCGTAGATAAGGCCAGTTAAACCAGGGATCGCGACTAATATAATAAGCAGAATTAATTTTGATTGTAATGATTGGAAAAAGCGTCTCATATGTCTATGAAAATCCAAAGTAGCGTTAAAATGAGTATTACAATAAAATAAGAGATAAGAAAAACTGATCACTTCAAGTTAGTTGAACGTTTAAAGTTTGTCAATTTAGAGGTATATTTTAGTTTGTTGAACAAGAGGCTTTACTGCATGATTTCATACATTTCACTGTAATCGTCTGACGCTTGAAAATAATAAAACTTTTATATCAATCACTTCCATACAAACAAAATTTTAAATACATAGATGTTTTAGTTGTTGTGAATGAGCTGTACTTCCAACCTCTCGTTTATTAATTGCTGAGATAACCTTGAGTGTTTGAAAGGTTTTCCTATAAAACTTAGCACTCTATATTCAAATATATCGATTGCTCTATCGGTATTGGTTGAAATATTTAAGTTATCAACAGAGAATATCAAGGCCAGTCCAATGCCCTTGTTCGTTTAGCAGAAGCTTAATCTTTATAGGGAGAGTTATTGAAAACGATCAAACTTCAGTGATATTCGTCGAATATCAGAAAAGGATTGATCCCGATAAAATGCACTTTTAAAATTAATTATTTAACTGAAATGGCAGAGTTCACGCACTATATTTTATTGCTAAAATAGTCGCGCGCCACGGGTAAGTTTTATCTGTCTCTCGCTAAGCTTTTATGGGCAGAAGTGAAGTCG
>JASDWX010000056.1:10884-12793 GCA_041890515.1 Alteromonadaceae bacterium | reverse complement strand
GCCAGCGGCAAGTGAACCAATAATAGATATTTCTCCCGCCAACGCCGCTGCTGCACAAATTTCCGCAAATGCTCGGGCTTGATTTTCTTTTGGCAAATGCATCATCTCTAAGCATGCTTTTTGACTCGGGAGTTTAGTGCCTCCTCCAACAGTACCTACAATTAAGTTGGGCAGAGTTACCGCACAATATAAAGCACCATCGTCACATATTTCAAATCGTGTGATACCTACAGCAGCTTCAGCAACACAAGCAGCGTCTTGGCCACAAGCGATGAACATCGCTGCAAGACTATTAGCATAATGTCCTTGTACACCAATAGTGCCACTTATAACACCACCTAAAGCCGACATTTGCCAACAATCAACCATGCGTTTTGGTGTCGTATGTAAGAAACGTTTGACTAACTTTTCCGGTATTCTTACTTCAACAGAGACTTTTTTACCACGAACACTGGTATAAGACTGTGCTGTTGATTTTTTATCACCAGAACAATTTGCTTCCACAAACCAAAACTTAGGTTGAACAGGAGTATGGGTAATAATGTATTCACAAATAGCTTGTGTTGCTATGGTGACCATATTCTGTCCTGCTGCATCACCCGTGGTGAAATCGCATAATAAATATAAATGATTTCCTTCTGCTGCAATGCGAATATCGATCAGTTGGCAATAATTACTGGTTTTTTTAGCAACTTCAGTGAGCTTTTCTTTATTGAGGATCACCCAATGTGAAAAAATAGCTAAGTTAGCAATCGTATCAAAAGCAAAGGCTGGTGAACGAGTCACCCCCTCAGACATTAACATTGCAGAACAACCGCCAGCCTTAGATATAAGAACTGAACCCCGATGGTAACTGGCCACAAGAGCAGCTTCAGTTGTTGCCATTGGCAATAAAAAGTCGCCTTTAGCATAAGTACCACGAATTCTTATTGGCCCCGCAATGCCAACGGGCACTTTTACGGTACCAATACAATTTTCGATATTAGACGCATACCCATTTAAGTCTTCACCTGCATATAAAGTTGAAGCATGCGTTATGCTTTTGTTGTTATCTTTAGCCAAATGCTGCCATCGCTTATTTATAGCGCTTATTGTGCAGTCACTTCCATTAGGAAACTTTATGTAGGGGCTTTTACTGTCAGGTGATAATTCATCGAGTAAGTTTTGAACTGTTCTATCTTTTAATAGATCATCGGAAAAATGTTTATTTTTATTTACGTCTGTAATCATCTGTTAACCAGTAATAAAGTTGAAGGAAGGTCTTTGTGTTGGTTTCATGATGACCTTAAGGGGTAGCAGTCAGCGACAATTCTATCGTTTCTGTAAGGGGCTTAGCAAGTAGTTATAGATAAGTTAGCAAATGGTTGCTAACTTTTTATAATGATCTGTCAATTTATATGAATAACCTGGGTATTTTTTAAATAAATATAGCGTTAACATAACTTAGTCATGTAAATCATTTAATATCATAAAAAATAGGTAAGTTAATAAAACTTATTAGGCGGTTTTTTAAAAAATTAGTTATACTAGTTAATATTAAGTTTGTACAACTAGGTGTGACAGGTAGTTTTCGGCGATGAGCAAATCAATTCTTTTTCATACTATATATCCACATAAAACCAGTAAGGTATGGGTTGTTTTTGTCCATGGTGCTGGCGGGAGTTCAGCAATCTGGTTACGTCAGATAAGAGCTTATCAAATAGAATATAATGTCCTGTTACTTGATCTACGTGGTCACGGAAAATCAACTCACCTCGTAAAAACCTTTGTTGACAGTAATTATTCTTTTAATCATGTTTCTAAAGATATTATTGATGTATTAGATCATAACAATATTGTTTGTGCGCATTTTGTTGGTATTTCTTTGGGGACGATTATCACTGTCTCTTATACACATCTCGCAGGGGAT
>JASDWX010000056.1:0-10874 GCA_041890515.1 Alteromonadaceae bacterium | reverse complement strand
GACGATTATCATTCGCAACATAGCGGAACTTGCACCACAATATGTATCAAGTATGGTTTTAGGTGGTGCGATCACTCGTTTTAATGCTCGCAGTAATATTTTGGTTTATTTGGGGAATTTCTTTAAACATTGTTTACCATACATGTGGCTATACCGCTTATTTGCTTTCATTATGATGCCGAGAAAACGTCATAAAGAATCTCGACATCTGTTTGTTCGTGAAGCCAAACGTTTATGTCAGCAAGAGTTTATTCGTTGGTTTAAATTGGCGATGGATGTTAACCCTTTGATGCGTCACTTCAAAGAGAAAGAGATTGATATTCCTATTCTTTATATTATGGGTAAGGAAGATCATATGTTCTTGGGACCCGTAAAAGAAATGGTTAATAAACACAAAAATAGTTTATTACATACCATTCATAAATGTGGCCATGTCTGTAATGTTGAAAATCCTGATGTTTTTAATCAATATTCACTGGAATTTATTGCACAGCAAGATTATTAAAAGATGTGAAGTTTCTTTATATATACTATTAAAATCCTCATCAATAACTCCATGTATCTCTTAATGTATATGATCATGATGGCACCATTATGTTGAGTTAACCTTGCCAAATATAACACCACTACAATCACTGCAATTTATCGATATTCATAGATCTACACTTTATTAGCTGAATCTGTGGGGCTCGCTTTATCAGAGTCATCAACGATTGAACCATGAGTATTACAGGAGCTGAATAATTGAACCCTCTCTTGTATTTGAAAAAAGGTTAGATTAGCTCTGGCCTCTTTATCAGACAGCAATGAAATGAGTTATGGCAGGAATAGCTTTTTTTATGCTTATCAAGGTAGGGTGGAAACACTTTAACATCCCGTTAATAAAACTGTTTCATGTACATTTGAATAAAATAATGTATACTATTGCGCTTTATAAAGCAGTATCTAGAAGTATTCAAATTTAGAATATCACGTCTATTAATAACGTAGGTTGATTTCTTTAGTAAGTTACCAGCATCGTTAACGTTTACAAAAAACTCGAACAGCCTGTTGTTGCCTTTTTAAATCGCATGAATACGTACCGTTTTGCCTATAACAAGGCAAACCTATTGGCGAAAGCCCGATAGTGTCAACATTCGGTACAGTTAATTCACCAATAGAAGAGTCATATTTAATGTTCGATTATATTATAGTGGGTGCAGGTCAAGCTGGATTATCAATGGCTTATCAACTAAAACAGGCTAATGCTAACTTCCTCATTCTTGATAGTGCAGAAGAAATTGGTGCATCGTGGCTTAAGCGTTGGGATTCATTGAAATTATTTACGCCTACTGAATTTAATCATTTGCCCGGTATGCCTTTTCCTGCTGCCAAAGGTTATTATCCAGATAAACATGATGTTGCTAATTACTTTAAATCCTATGTTGAGCAATTTAATCTCCCCGTTAAGTTAGGTGAAAAGGTACTGAATATTGCCAAGTCAAAGAATACGTTTGATGTACAATGTTTTGATCACTCTTATCAGTGTAAGCAAGTTATTATTGCTTCGGGCCCATTTCATACGCCTTTTATTCCTCCTTGCCATCAATCATTATCTACAGATATTAAGCAAATACATAGCAGAGATTATCGTAACCCTGCACAATTAATTGAAGGTGATACTTTGGTTGTTGGTGCTGGCGATTCTGGGTTTCAAATTCTAAAAGAAATCGCGGAATATAGCGAAAATAGCCATGTCTATTTCTCTGGAAGTACCAGTTCGTTGACTATCCCACAAGAATTTTTAGGGAAAACGGTATGGTGGTGGTTTAAATTATTTGGTGTGTTATCGGTTAACAAATTTAGCTGGATTGGTAAAAAACTTAAACAAAAAATGCAGCCTGTTATTGGTATTGATATTAAATCACTTTTAGCAAGTAGCAATATAACAGCGGTTGGTCATACCTTGGACGCGAGAGAAAATACAGTAAGTTGTCAACTTGCAAAGTTGGATACCATTAAGAATATTGTTTGGTCAACGGGGTTTAGAGCTGACTTCTCATGGATTGAAGATATTAAACTTGACGAGCATGGATATCCGGTTAATTATCGTGGCATAGGCTCTACACAAGGAATGTACTTTATTGGATTGCCTTGGATGTATACTCGTGGGTCTGCAACACTTGGTGGCGTGCATAAGGACGCAGCATTCTTGATTAATGAAATGCAAAAAAATCCATTAAATACTTCTGATTTAGCAATAGAGTCAAAACAACAACCTGTCGCTGGCTAACACTCATATTGATTGTTTCCCTAAATAGAAGTTAAATATTTGATGGGAGTCGTAGCGAAGGCTATTTAATATAATTCATCTTAAAAAATAACTATCGCCATGAGGTGATGGTTAATTTTAGATAAATACATTGCAGTAAAAACAATTGTATCTTATTGATAAAGTAACATTTCAATAATAAATTGTGTCCATTCGCCTGCTTTACATTCGAAGCGGTATTTACAATCATGATTATTTAAAGTTTTTCTAATCAGCATTAATCCAGCATCTTGACCATCAACCTTATTAGTCTTAAAAGGTTGGGATAAATGGCTTTGTTGTTTTATTTTTTAGATATATTATTATTACTTTTCCTTTATTTTCAATCGCTTCATATGCATTTTAAACAATATTAATCCATACTTGTTCAAATTGATAACTAAACATTAGTTTAAAAAAAAACTGTACCGCTCCAAATTAGTCAATGTTATATTTTATGATGGTTTCGCGATGTTTGTTACGCTAAAGTAGCATATACGCAAAAGGAGTTACCGTGATTGAAGTAAAAGATCTTTGTTTTAGCCGTAATGATGGCGATAAAAAACAAAACATATTGAATCATTTAAATTTATTTATTCCTGCAGCACAACATCTTGCATTACTGGGTGATAGTGGCTCAGGTAAAACTACTTTTTTACATATTTTAGCGGGACTATTACAAGCAGATAGTGGTTCGGTAAGTATTAATGATCAAGAGATTTCCCTACTTAACGAGACAGAGCTCGCGCTTTACCGGCGTAAAATAGGGCTAATATTTCAACATTACCAATTGCTTGATTGTTTAACCGTAAAGCAAAATATTTTGTTTCAGCACAAGTTAAATTATCCAACGCAAGCTCCTAGTGAGTTTGAACATCTTGTTAATGAACTCGGGCTTGAAAATAAGCTCGAGGCATTACCTGACCAACTATCTGGCGGCGAACAACAAAGGGTTGGTATCGCAAGGGCGTTAATTAATAAGCCTCGGATAATTTTTGCAGATGAACCGACAGGTAACTTAGACCGAAAACGCTCGCACCAAGTCGTTAAACTTCTTACTGAGTTATGCAGTGATCGAAAAATAAATTTGGTGATGGTGACTCATAGTCATCAATTAACGGATTACTTTGATCAGGTGAAGGTGCTAAGAGATGGCCGTTTTGACTGATGTTACTCATGAAATTAAACTGATTTTAGCCACTCATCTCGCGTTTTATCGAAGACACCCTTGGTTAATGGCATTGTTTTTTTTAGGGTTTAGTTTAGGCAGTGCACTCTTAACTGCAATTTCAGGGCTTAATCAAGAAGCAAATACTCGTTATCAAAACTCCTCAGCGTTAATTAATAACCCCGTTACTCATTTAATTAAACCGCTCACAGGAAAATACACTATTGATGGCAATGTTTGGCTCAGTTTACGCCAACATGGCTTTGTAAATACGCAACCTGTTTTACGTGGTAGATTGAAAACGAATAAAGGGCAAACACTTGCTATTCAAGGTGTGGATACCTTGTTATGGTTAAACAGCGCGGAATTCAATCAGAGTACTAAAAATAAAGATAAAACGCCTTCACAACTTTCACTTTCTACTTTGCTAGTTGACTCGCAATTTGCTGAACGAGTTAATTCAGTAACAGATAATAAAGCGATATTTGATCTTGAAAATGGTCAAAAACAACCAGATGTTAGCTTGGTAGAGGGAATTGGACTATGGGCAATTACCGACATCGCCAATGCCGATTATTTATTAGATGCGAAAGGGCAACTCAGTTTTATTGAGTTATCGCAGGTTACCGATCAGCAATTAGTAGAAATAGAACAACTAATTTCGGGGCAAGCGCAGCTCATTGATGCGAAGCAACAATCGTTCGATGTTTTGTCTGAAGCATTCTTTTTTAATCTCACCGCACTTGCCATGCTTGGCTATATTGTTGCTGCATTTTTGAGTTTTAATGCGATAAAACTTACGTTAACCGCACGAAATAAATTATTAAAACAAATGCAGTTATTAGGCTGCACTAAACTAAATATTCAACTGAGCCTTGTTATTGAGCTAATTATTGTGAGTCTTTGTACTGCGTTATTAGGTACTTTAGGTGGCTATTTAATTGCTAATGCATTGGTTCTTGATGTCAATAGAACATTGATTGGCTTATATCAACTCGATAAAGCACTAGTAATTAATTGGCAGTGGTTTAATGTTTTATTGGGTTTTACCCTTAATATATTTGCGTTAGCGGTAATATTGTTAGCGCAAGCTAAGCAAGTCGCTAATAAAAGTAAAGAGATGTATTACGGTTTGTTGGCAAGTACTTTGGTGGGATTAATTTGGTTACTCAATTATGCCGCTAATGAGTACCAAGCATTATTACTGTGTTTTGCCCTTTTAATGTTGTTTATTTTGATAGTGCCCAAAGCGCTATCTGGTCTGATTTCATTACCTGTCAAAATCACAAATCCGTTAACACAGTGGCTTCATGCTGATACTCGTCTTCATATAAAAGACCTCCATATTGCAATTGTTGCCATTTTAGTCGCTCTAGGCAGTGCTATCGGTATGCAAATTATGGTGAAAAGCTTTAGTCATACGTTAAATGCACATCTTGAAAAGCAATTAAGTGCAGATATTTATTTGCGTTCAGATAAGCTCGATAACAACTTAAGGCAAACGCTCAGTAACTTGTCTGACGTTGAGAAATTAAGCATTTATATGGAAAGTGATGGCATGGTAAATAATATTCCTGCGAGCCTTGCAAGTTTTGGTGAAGACTTTAAACATTATCAACATATCTCTCTCACATCAGGTCTAACCATTAGTCATGATAATTTTACTGAAAAAGGGTGTTTAGCTAATGAACAAAGTAAAATCAAGTTCGGTTTTTCGCTAAACGATGTGGCTGTATTTGAGCAAAACGCTACAAAATTTAGTTGTCGTATAACGGGTTTTTTTTATGATTATGGTAACCCCAGTATTTCTTTACTTACCCTTGAAAAACGGCAAAAAACAGCGGCACTAAATCACGATATTTTTGGTTATTCTATTCGTATAAAAAGTAGCGCCTCGGTTGCCGCCTTTAGCGAACGTTTAATTAATGAGTTTAAACAAGACAGCACAAAAATTTTACCCAATAAGAGATTTAAAAAAATTGCCAATGCTTTGTTTGAAGACACCTTTGTAGTTACGAAAGCGTTAAATGGTTTTATTCTCGCCATCGCATTGTTAAGCCTTTGTACCAGCCTTTTAAGCTTGAGTGTTAATCAATTAAAGCAACTGACCATATTACGTAATTTAGGGGTAACACAGCAGCAATTACTAACGATGAAGCTACTTCAAACGTCAGGTGTGGTTTTATTTACCATATTATTTGCTATCCCCCTTGGTTTTGCACTTGGTTTAGCTTTACTGAAGTTCGTCATGCCAATTGCGTTTGGCTGGACCATTCATCTTAGTTTAGATTTGAGTAGCTTACTTTTAACCTGCTTAACACTGATGGGTGTTTCGGTTATATGTGCATATTTACCGATTCGAAAATTAACAAATTTAGAAGCTAAGAAGGTATAAACTCGTGGTAGAAGCGCGGATATTGAAAGGGTTATTACTCACATCGTTGTTTTTTGTGCTGTGTGCATGTCAACCCATGGTTCAAAAAACAACAGCATCTAAGTTGCAAGTGTCTATTGGGAAACCAGTAATAAAAGGTACTCCATTAGTCTTTCCCGCTGATCATGGTATTCATTCTGAACAAGGAATTGAGTGGTGGTATTTAACGGCAAATTTACAAAGTGAAACAGGTGAAACTTTTGGTGTGCAATGGACACTATTTCGCACGTTAATACCAAGTAAAGTTGAATCAAAGTGGTGGGATAATAATCTTTATTTTGCCCATTTTGCATTACAAAATAAGCAAGAGCATGTTGCGTTTGAACGCTTTTCACGCGCAAGCCAAGCTAAGGTAATTAGCTCACCATTCAATGCCCGTATTGATAATTGGCAATTGAGCAGTATCGATAATGAATTTTTGCCACTTAAGCTAACCGCTGCACATGAAAACTACGAAATCGCGTTAACACTAAGTGATAGCCCAATAGTTTTACACGGTGAAAATGGTTATAGCCAAAAAACACAAAGTGGCCATGCCTCTTATTATTTTAGTTATCCTTTTTTAAAAGTAAAAGGGAGTCTAACTTTTGCAGGAAAAACGTATGAGGTCGCGGGAAATGCATGGTACGACAGAGAATGGTCAGCGAGTTTACTTGATAAGGAACAACTTGGTTGGGACTGGTTTAGCTTAGTAGAGAATCACTCGGACACTCAATCAGACAATCAACCAGATAAACAAGGGCTAATGTTGTTTTGCATTCGAGGTCATGAGAATCATTATGATTATTGTAGTGCTACTCGAATAGCACCCAATGGTGAAACAACTCATGTTGCAAATGAAGATATTAGGCTATCTGTCATTGAAACCGTGACATTGGATAATCGAGATTATCCAAGTAAGTGGCAGGTTGAACTATCTAATAGCCCTGCGATTATAATTGAAAGCATCACTAAAGATTCACGTAATCAATTAACGATCCCTTATTGGGAAGGCCGAGTGAAAGCAACGGGTGGCTTTAATGGTAGAGGCTATGCCGAAATCACAGGAACCTAACTAAAGCGGTGTTAGTGAAGTAGTCTAATAGATTCGACAACCAAATGAAGAGATATTAATCTTTACTTGGAGATCGAAAGTGACAAAACGTAAAAAACATTTAAACTTGATACCATCGCTTTAGTGGTGAACAAAACTATAGCTAGGTAGAAGTCTCAAAACCAGCGATCATAACAAACCTCTTTATCAAAATGAGCTAAAACAAAACTTTGCTGTTGAAGTGTCAGATAAAACGTGAGTAGAGCATAGGTTCACGAATGAAAGTACAGATTGTTTGTCTGCATTAACAAGGGCTATTTTGCAACGAAAACCTAAAGAAGGATTGGTAGTGTCAGTTTTTTTTACAGTTTTTTTTGAGTTAGTTCGCAGTCTCATTATTTTAGCTTAAATACTTCGTTTGCAAGACGTATTTTTTGGTCAATAAAATGGGCAAAAAAACGCTTTTAAGGCTACTCATTAAGATAACGTCAAGTTACCTAGGCTTTATAGCCTAGAATAAAAAATATAACAGATATTATGGTTTGGCTTTAAATTTTTATTTTGACATTTAATGTTGATTACCTTTGTTTTTTTGCTTTTTATATGAATATGTGTCGGTTTTTTTTACACTTTATATTCAAAGATCAATGTTACTTTTAGTTACACATAAAAAGTACTTTTTATTCCTACAATTAAGTTTTTGAAGTGCTGAATGGCTTGAAAAATGCCTATGTTGGTATGCGTTGGGATGTGTTTAATCGCGTCTTATTCTTATTCGATAGTTTTACTCAAAAAGTATCGGATACATACAATTACAAGGAGTACGTTATGAAAATACTAAACTTAACAACAGTCGTAGTGATCGGGTTATTATCTTTTAGTGCTAATGCCACCCAGTATAAATTTATCGCAACAGATAAAAGTGTTGAGACTAAAATTTGTGTGTTGGCCGGTAGTAATGATAAATTTGGATTAAAAAGGGTTTTTCGACAAAATAGAAGGGGCTCAGTAGCTATTGATAGCCGGTTTTATGCTAATCATATTACTTGTAATGATATGGTAATGGCACATTTTGCCTATAAATATGATGCGTTAGATACCTTTGCATATTTAAATGGTTTGACTAATAGAGAAGATAAAATTCCTAATACCAATGTTGAAATAAAAGATATTGTAGCCGTTTCTAATCTCACAAATGAAAAAACTAAAATCATTTATGTGGGCTCGGCTAAATAAATTGCATATTAAAAATTCAGGGCCAACCTCTATAACTTATTAGAGAGTTTTGGCGCTGCTATTGATAAATGATGTTACTTTTAGAAGATGAAAGCCTATGTCTTATCATTAACTTCGAAGTAGCTATACTTGTAATTTTTATTATCTTAAAGTTAACCAGTAATTTTACCTATATTTAATCATCTTGAATGACCTTTGTGTGGTAAAGGTGAACTTTGTGTGGGAGAAATGAACTTTGGGTATGTGTAAGTCAATTTTTAAAAGCTAAATAAAAGGTATGTTTTTTATAATGTTGACTATACGTGCTGAGTTTATATAGGTAATTGAAATTCAATATTTTATGAAAAATATAATCAGCTGGTAGCTCGTTAAATTGATTGTTGATTAGATTACAATAAAACCTCAAAGCATTAGAGTTATTTAGTTTTCTGTATATAACTTTATACAATCACGCCCTGAATTTTTCGCCAAATACATCGCCTCATCAGCATTTTTAATTAAACTTGCTTTATTGAGTGTTTGGTTTGGAATGACACAA
Source organism: Alteromonadaceae bacterium (assembly GCA_041890515.1). Lineage (GTDB taxonomy): Bacteria > Pseudomonadota > Gammaproteobacteria > Enterobacterales > Alteromonadaceae > Colwellia_A. The sequence goes on along the minus strand of JASDWX010000056.1, from coordinate 2,175 downwards.
GAAACCCCTGCACTTACCGTAAGGATATTGCTCACACTTGAGAACGCATGAGGTATTCGCTTAGCTTTGATTTGAGCAAGTAACTCTTCTCCAATATGTAAAGCGCCTTCTAAATCTGTTTCAGGTAGTAATACAATAAACTCTTCACCACCGTACCTTGCGACTAAATCATTAGGGCGCAGCAAGTACTGGCTAATTTCCTTTGCGACAACGTGTAATATTTCATCCCCAAGCTGATGTCCGTAATTATCGTTATAAGATTTATAATAATTAATATCAATCATAATGATTGATATATCCTTTTGGTTGCGGACTGCGCTTAACCATTGGGTATCATAAACTCTTTCAAACTCTCTCCTATTCGCAATTCCTGTTAAAGGATCAATCGAGGCTAATGTTAATAATTCATTTTGTACATTTTTACGATAGGAAACCTCCTGACTCAAGGTTTCATTGATCTTTTCATATTTATTATTACTTATGTGCAAGCGTCGCAAAACAAAAGCGATACAGAGTAAACTAATAAATAAAGTAACTACCAAAAGATATGCTGTCTTATAAACCATTTTATTATTAAGCAGCGTAGCAGATTGAATGGGTATGATAACTTCAAGAATGCCACGTAAATCACCTACTTTCCAATCGCTTTTAGGCGATTCTGGATGATTATTATGGCAATTCACACACTCTTTTTTCATTAAATCGGCAGTGGCAAAACGTAATGACCTACTCGTGCCAATAGTCTCTACATTAAAGTAAGGTCGTTCAGCATTATTTTGTAATGACTCCCATGCATTTTGAGAAAATTTATCACGAAGGCCACCAGTAGGTAACCGCCAGGGAAAAGGGAATGGGCTATATAGTTTACTTTGTACGCCTGGTTCTTGAGAGCTTAAATGTTCACTTAGTAGTATTGTTAATGTAGCAGGCAATGGTATAGCATTTAATTTTTTTTTATAGTCGTGCGTAATGAGTAAGCCATTATTTTTTGCCGCTATGACAACTTCTGAAGTATATAAAGAACGAAATTCACTTAACACGTTTGTAAAAGCTTTGGCATTTTCTAGTGCGGTTTCTTTTACTTGTATTTCTGCAAGTTCATTTAAATGATTAATAGTAATCGTTAAGCCAGTGGCAAATATTATAAGTAGTACTACTACCGTATGCTTCAACATAAATGTATAGAGTGTTTTCATAAAGTTATTGCTTAATTTGAAACATCATTCATTACTAAACATAGCCGGATTATTCAATCTTTCCAGTCATTTAATCGCGTGAGCTTTCCCCGTGAATGATGATTAAAATTGTAAAGATAATCCTATGTACTTTATTGCTTCTGGTTTCTTAAACCATTACAACAAACAGTTTGTTCATTAATGAGAAACAAGACAGGATCAATTTCTCCACCAAAGCACATGTTATTCAGCGTTCAATACCGTGGTTTATGATCCTCACTTCGGGTGGTTTTTGCGGCTCTTGTAAAGGTGGCTTAGGTGGTGGATGGCTCCATGCCCATACGTGGTTTATACCGATGATCAACATAAACGCTATAAAAATAAATCTATTCATTAGTTATTCCTTTCAAAAATTAATTACTTTGAGTGTTAGCGGAGCGGATTGATTTATCACTACTCTTCTTGTAGTGAGCTTGAGAATGATATGCATCTGCTCAATGATAAGCGCTGACAAATATCAACTCAGACAATAAAACTAGTGACTTGTCAATTAACTCGACAACACCTGATATGGGATAATTTAATGTTTAAATTTTTTGAATTTTTTGAATATTACATAATACTTAATTGACAAGGATCACGATACAAAGGAGTTGAATATGAATATTATCTCAAGAAAACCTCGTGTATTAGCTATTTGCTTAGTCTTAGTATTAACCGCGTGTAATGCAGACGATAAACCACAACCTTTACCAGAAGAACAGCTTGATAAATTAGATATCGCCCTTAATGCCCTCATTAAAACTCATGGCTTAACAGGAAATCATTTTTCTGACCGAGTTATTCCAGACGTTAACAGCAATATTGTTCAGTTAGGAAAGCATTTATTTTTCTCTAAATCATTAGGTGGAAATAGAGATTCTGCTTGTGTTTCATGTCACCACCCTATGCTTGGTGGTGGAGATAATTTAAGTTTACCTATTGGTGTGGATGCTCAACT
>JASDWX010000055.1:18402-21190 GCA_041890515.1 Alteromonadaceae bacterium | reverse complement strand
GTGAATTAGAAATGGTTGCTTAACTAGTGTGACTGAATTTGGTTGACCACGTCATAGGTTTACTACATATTTTTATGGAGAACGTCTGCCTATGTTTTCGATGTAGACGTAACTATTTTTAATCTTAGTTGATACCTTGATTAATACTTTATTTTTCAGAAATTTGATTTGTTGTATTATCTCTCATATATTTATATAAGGTGAGATAATCGTAAAAATGACAATATATATGAAAAGTACTTTATATAAAAAGAGCCGCTATGTTGTTGGGCGTTACTAACCGTATTATTTAATTTTATTGACAATTAGGCGTCTTAAATAATAGAGGATTACAATTGGTTATTGAATTTTTACCCATAGATATTGAAAATCCTATGCCTCAACTTATACAAGACGCAAATGATTTAATAGGTATAAAAATACGCGTGACGACGATATATTAATTTTACAGAATGACTATTAATGGATGGAATTAACCTATTATTTGAGAAACAGTTACAGGTGGTTTTAAAGAATTATATAATGAGTGGCATGGAAACCCAATATTGTTATTTCAGTCATTAAAATACCAAATATCAACGGTGCTTAAATGAAGGAACCTTAGCCAAAATGAAATCATTTAACGATTTGATTATTATAGCGGGTTCATTGGTATCAAAAGCGATATTGATCAAAAGGTGTTTACCAGAAGGGATACAACTTTTTGTGAAACCTATTCCATTTTAAAATTGAAAAATAATAAATTTACACGACCAAAATGACTAAATAGGTGGCCATTATGAATGAATTATTTGAAAAAATCTTACAACAAATTAAAGATGGCATCGTCATGTTTGATATATCAGGTAAAGTAACTTTTAGTAACCTAGAGCAATCACGCTTCCAAGGTATTGTTGTTAATAATAGAATAGCAGAAGCCAGTATTATGAAAACAGTGGCTGAAATGGCGAAAAGCGAAACCAATAAGTTACAAGATATAGAGTTAAATATACTTAAATCGGTTAAAAATGATAACCACTCGGTTATTTTTCAAAGTGAGAGTACTTTTTGTTTATATATTAGAGATGAGCTTAATAATGCTAGTTTTAATGCTTTACGAGATAATATGTTTACACTTATTAATCATGAATTACGTACACCTATGGGACACTTTACATCTTGTGCTTCTTTTATTTCTAATATATTAAAAGTAAATAAAGGCAAAATAAATGACATAGAAGAGTTTCAATATTTTGTCAAAGTCGTAACGGACAGTGTTACAGAAGTCACAACAAAAATGGAAAGGCTGCTTGAATTAGCTAAAACATTTGGTGATGATCCAATGCTTAATAATGAAAGAGTACAACTTGTTGATACTGCTCATGCTGCAATTGATGGTCTTATAGATATGAGTTTAGAGAAAAACATCACTATAAGATTAGAACAAAAATGTGATGTCATTGGAAATTTATATGGCAGCTTTGGTTGGTTAAAGCGCGCAATTGAAGAATGTATTCGTAATAGTATAGAGCATAGTACTCGTGGTGGAGAAATAGTGGTAGAAATCGAACAAAAAAAATTTTTTGCATCTATAATTATCCGGAACTTTGGACTAGAAATATCACCTAAAGTCATACAGACATTATTTGATCCTTTCGTTGGTGGGGGAGATAAAGAAGAATTTAGTAATCAAGGCCTTGGTATAGGTTTAAGTTTAGCTCGAAAAGTTATAGAAGATCATGGCGGAAATATAAAAAATGTTGAAATTCCTGATGGTGTAGAATTTCATATTGAATTACCTACTGGAGGTTTTATTTTGTCTAGTAATGATTTAGATATTCGCCAATCACAATTATATGCTAAAGACTTAGTTTCCCTCATAAAAAAGAAACAATTAATAACATTTAAATGATAATTATCTAAAATCAATTGTTTTTATTTCATTATTGTTGAGTACAGAGTTTAAGTTTTATGTGTCATTTGAGTCTAAGTTTTCAAAAGGAGGCATTACAAACATCGTAAGAAGACAAGATAAATTAATAATTTAGCTGTGACTGTTAATGTTTGACTTACTATAACCGTAAATATACAGGTGTATTATAAATGAACAAAATAAACACGTCAGAGAGGTTTGTTTCTATACCATTAGGAGTTGTTTCTTTACTCACCTTACTCATTTTACTTTATACCCATAACTCTTGGGTCAAATTAATTGATAATAATCTTGCACATCTTGATAATAATTCACAAGCACAAATTAATATTACTAAAGCCCATTTATGGTTTGAAGAAAATATTCACAATACGAGCACTATTAATATTGATAAACATTTTTGGCAAAATATAGAAAAAACGCAATACCTCCTTAAGCAATTATTAATTGGAGGTGTTAACAACAAAGGCGCTAACTTAGTTGTTATTCCAAATACAAAATATAAGCACAACATCGAAGAAGTTATTTTAAATTTAACCGAATTTAAAAATATTTCACAACAACGTTTAGATAATCGAAGTAAAAATAAATTAAGTAGCAAGTTAGGTCTTCACTTTAATACTGCTTATAATGAGATTACCTTATCACTCAGCATTATTAATAATAAGCTATTATATAATTTTAATACCGGTATCCGTAATCAAGAAATTCAATATTATTTACTCAGCATTGCTTGGCTAGTTATTGTCTTACTTTTTGTATTTAAATTACAACTCACATCAAAGAAAAAAAATCTACTTACAGACGGGCTGACTCAATTTATTGACACGGCCAATGCCCCCATCTTTGGGATTGACAATAATGGCAAAGTCAATG
>JASDWX010000055.1:9858-18302 GCA_041890515.1 Alteromonadaceae bacterium | reverse complement strand
GTCAGTCAATGAAGTGTTACAAAAAGCACTGAAGGGCGATGAAACCTCTAACTACGAATTCCCGCTTTATACGAAAGGGAATGATTTGGTCATGGTGTTACTCAATGCGACAACACGCCGCGATACCAAAGGGGCGGTTATTGGTGTAGTGGGGGTAGGGCAAGACATTACCGAACTTGACAGTTATCGTTCAAAAGTCAATGAACGTACGCGAGAACTAGATACCATATTTACATTAAGTCCAGATGGATTTGTACTGGCGAACTCTGATAATAATATCGTATTTATTAATCCTGCTTTATTAAAGATGACTGGTTTTAGAGAAGATGTATTTATTGGAAAAAGTGCTAAAATTTTTAATGAATCAATGGCAAGTTTATATGATATGGACCGTATGGAACATACAGACATTATTGGAAATAAAGATGGTGAACATATAATTTATCTCTTAAAGCCAACTTTACGAATTCTTAGCTGTAATCAAAGGACAATGTATGGTTTAACGGGAGAAAAAGATGGACAAGTACTTTATATTCGAGATGTTACTCATGAAACAGAAGTTGATAATATGAAAAGTGAGTTCCTGTCAACGGCGGCTCATGAATTGCGTACTCCATTAGCCAGTATATATGGATTTTCTGAATTATTACTCAGTCGTGATTATGATAAAATGATGACTCATGGGATGATTGAAACCATCCATCGTCAATCATTAAACTTGAAACACTTATTAGATGAACTCTTAGATTTGTCTCGTATAGAGGCCAGAGCGGCTAAAGATTTTTATATGGTGTCTGATTCCCTTGAGGAAATAGTGAAACAGTCATGTGTTGAAGCCGAAGGTGCTTTTAATGGACGTAAGGTTGACATTCAACTATTAGAAATCTGGCCTGTTTTGTCTTTTGATATAGAAAAAATGCGTCAGGTGTTTAGAAATTTATTAAGTAATGGATTTAAATATTCCCCAGAAAATGAAAAAGTACTATTAAAAACAAGTGAAAGAGAATATAACAACGATAAACAATTTGGTGTGAGTATCATTGACAAGGGGATAGGGATGACTTCCCAAGAGCTTTCTCGTCTTGGAGAACGTTTTTATCGAGCTGATGATTCGGGTTCAGTTCCAGGCAGTGGATTAGGCGTATCACTCGTTAAAAAAATAGTGGCGATTCATGGTGGTGAGATCGAGTTTATTAGTACTAAGGGGGAGGGAATGAAAGTAACTGTATGGTTCCCTATAGTAAAAATCTTTCTTGTTATGGAGTAATTATGTGTAAAAAGATAATTTTAATTGTGGATGATCAAAGTGAATTACGAAAATTAGTAAGAATGACTCTTGATTTCGGTGATTACGAATTGTACGAAGCAGAAGATGGTCAGCAAGCTCTAGACGTTACAAGAATGATCCAACCCGATTTAGTCATTTTAGATGTTATGATGCCAGGTAAAGTTGATGGCTATCAAGTTTGTCAAAAGTTAAAACTAGAAAATACTGGGAAAATTCCATATGTGATGCTATTAACTGCAAGAGGACAAAAAACTGATCTTGAAGAGGGAAAACGTGTTGGTGCAGATAAATATATTGTAAAACCGTTCAGTCCTTTAGAACTTATAGGAAATGTTAAAAATATATTTGAACAGTCTGGTGAATCTTAATCAGATATTGGAATTTAATCCGTTGTATCAATTAATTTTAATAAAATAGTTTGAGGATACGATTTTATATTAGTCAAAAGGCAATTGAATTCATGTTAAATATGGGTAAAGTACTGTTTTATGGGGACTGAAAGTAAAGATAAAAAGTAGATAATGTTTGTTTATAAAACGCCATGTAATAAATAAAAAATGGGATTGTAAAAAATGTCCTTTAATTAATCAGAACTTTGTTGTTTGAGCATTTTTACATCTTTTTCAATGGGTTAAAAATAATCTGCTTCTTTAATATTAGTGAACTTATCTTCTACCCTTACTTTTTGTACACTTTTGCTATACTTCAAATATAACTTAACGTGATGAATTACAAATGCATCAGGGGCAGTTCAACTTGTATCTGACATAACATAAGCACAACTACCAACTAATTGTGGTGCATACATTTTAGAGTGTTCGATAATAAGTGTTTTATTCTTTGTCATCAGTAAAAATGTTTGAAATAAAATTATACAGCGATAAATCATCGGATCTTCGTTTATTTGATCGAGTTAGGTAGGTCACCTTAGGATGTAATATAAATAACCGGATGCTAGTTTATGTTATAGAGACCCCCTGGTTTGGAACAACCGATTCATAGGGCAATATTAGTCTTAAACTCCCGCATGTAAAATATACCCTCAAAATATGGCATCTTTTATTTCAAGATGCAGCCCAATCTTTTGCCAAAAAATAGAGATTTTTATTAATAGTCAGTTCAAAATGATGGTTAAAGAAGCAATAAAACCTCAATATTCAGTTTACGAAGAAGACGGTAAATTATATGACTATTAACATCAAATCATTACAAATCGTATATTACTACGATTTATATTCTTATTGATGATGACCATAGAGATTATTTTATTTGTCACTTTGAGTAAAAATATCGTCATCTTAAAAATCAGATAAAAAAAACTTACTATCGCCCAAGTAGTATTTTATGATAAGTTTTTTGACATAAACAAGATATAATTATAGGTGTCTGCCATTATGGTAAGTTCAATCAGTTGTAACTCAGCATACCCTTTAATCACCTTAGAATACCTGTTCTTTTTCTATAATAAATTTTGGATCAATCGGGTAATAATGTGTATGAACCTCATGTTTTTTTAATGATATCAAGTGACATACCATAAACTTGAAGCTCTCCAATTTTACTGAGCGAATCAAAAAATATTAACGGGTGTACTTCATTAGTAACCATTTATTAGTGGAAGGAAAGGCTTACAATAACTGAGGTTTTAATACGTGCCGTATAACTTATAATTTAGTGTGGTTAACGTAATTCTCTTACATCTTTTGGATGCATGTGATTAAGTATAGGTAGTTGAAATAATAAATACTATTCATTCTAAACTTATAAGGTACTTATTCATGCCGTCGAAAAAACACCTCATCTCTGGCGTTGCTCTCAGTGTTTTATTATCATTGCCTAGCGCTTTTGCTCAACCAGATGTTATTCCGAGCGAAAACAGCTCTCGTGAAGAAATCGTTAAAGAAACACCTATCAAATGGTCAGTTAATAATCCGCAGGGTGACTTTACTACAGCGAAGATTGATGTTCGTTCAGGTACTTGGATGAATGTTGATCTAAGTCCTGATGGTAAAACCATTGTTTTTGATTTATTGGGTGATATTTACACCATGCCATCCTCTGGCGGTGAAGCCAAAGCATTGATGACTGATATTGCTTGGCAAATGCAACCACGATTTAGCCCAGATGGAAAATACATCGCTTTTACTTCTGATGAAGATGGCGGTGACAACCTATGGGTAATGAAAATTGACGGCAGTGATGCAAAAGCAATTACAACAGAAACCTTTCGTTTATTAAATAGCCCTGCATGGTCACCTGATGGTAATTATATTGTAGGCCGTAAACATTTCACGGGTAGTCGTTCTTTAGGTGCCGGCGAAGTATGGATGTATCATAAGTCTGGTGGCAATGGAATTATGTTAACAAAGCGTCCTAATGAGCAAAAAGATTTAGGCGAGCCAGCATTTTCTCATGACGGTAAATATGTATATTTTTCACAAGATGCGACGCCAGGTAAATCTTTTCATTACTCTAAAGATTCTGAAAAGGGTATTTATAAAATTAAGCGTCTTGAACTTGAAACGGGTGAAATTAAAGTGGTTGTTTCAGGAAAAGGTGGCGCAATAAGACCAACACTTTCACCTGACGGTAAGTTCTTAGCATTTATTAGCAGAGATGACTTCCAGTCTAATTTATATTTGTACAACCTTAAAAGTGGTGAGCACACTAAAGTTTATGATGGTTTAGATCGCGACATGCAGGAAACCTGGGCCATTCATGGGGTTTACCCTACGATGGCTTGGACACCTAACAGTGATGGGCTAGTTTTTTGGGCAGGAGGTAAAATTAATAAATTATCACTTGGATCTAAAAAAACCAAAGTAATTGATTTTCATGTTAAAACCGAGAAGAAGATTCAAACCGCTGTGCGTTTCTCTCAAAACTTAGATCAAAAAACCTTTAACACAAAAATGTTACGTGATGTAAAAGTGTCACCCGATGGCAAGTTGGCTGTTTTTGAATCAATGGGACATATTTATACTAAAAAGTTACCTGATGGAAAACCTAAACGTTTAACTAAACAAAAAAATCAATTTGAGCTAAATCCTAGCTTTTCCCGTGACGGCAAGCAGATTGTTTACGTTAGTTGGGATGATAAAAGTTTAGGGCAAGTACGTGTTGTTTCTAATCGTGGTGGTAAAGGTAAAACAATAACCATTGAGCCTGGTAAATATGTTGAACCCAGCTTTTCGCCAAATGGTAAAACTGTTGTATATCGTAAAGTTAGTGGCGGTTATATTACAGATCCAACATGGGGGTTAAACTCCGGTGTGTATGCGGTGTCAGTAAAAGGTGGCAAGCCAACGTTGGTTACTGAAAGTGGCGTACAACCACACTTTGGTGCCAGTAATGATCGTATTTATGTTACTCGTGATGGTGAAAAACCACATTTAGCGCGTGTTGATATAGATGGTCAGGATGATACCAAGTTATATCAAGGTAAATTCTCTTCTGAATATCGCGTTTCGCCAGATGGAAAATATCTCGCTTTTGCTGAACGTTTTAAAGTATTTGTAACACCTTTTGTCGAGCGTGGTGATGTTATTGATATAGGTCCAAAATCGAAAAATTTGCCTGTAGAGCAGTTATCAGTACGTGCTGGAGAAGGCATAAATTGGAACAGCAAATCAAATGAGCTTTATTGGAGCCTTGGTGCCGATTTATTCCAAGCCCCCGTAAAAGGTTTATTCGATATTAAAACTCCTAGTAGTGATAAAACACCTGACGATAAATCTGTTAAAAAGCTAACGGAGCCTAAGGTGATTAATTTAAGTTATAAGCAAAAAGTTGATGTTCCATCAGGTCGTATCGCCTTCGTTGGCGGTAAAATAATCACGATGGAAGGAGAACAAGTTATTGAAAACGGTGTTGTACTGGTTGAAGGTAACAAGATCAAAGCAGTAGGTATAAAAGGGCAGGTTCAAATCCCTAAAAATACAAAAATTATTGATATTACCGGAAAAACCATAATGCCGGGTTTAATTGATGCGCATGGTTCGCAAGGAACTAATGAAATAATTCCTCAGCAGAACTGGAAAAACTATGCAGGTTTAGCGTTAGGAGTTACAACAATTCATGACCCATCAAACGATACAACAGAGTTTTTTGCCGCAAGCGAAATGCAAAAAGCCGGTAAAATAGTCGCTGCACGTTTATTCTCAACGGGTACTATTTTATATGGTGCAACTATCCCTGGATATACCTCACATGTTGACAGTTTAGATGATGCTAAATTTCATGTTGAACGATTAAAGGCCGCAGGTGCGTTTAGTGTTAAGAGTTATAACCAACCACGTCGTAATCAACGACAACAGTTTATTCAAGCTGCGCGCGAATTAGAAATGATGGTTGTACCTGAAGGAGGTTCATTACTACAACATAATTTAACAATGGTTGTTGATGGGCACACAACACTTGAACACTCAATTTCTACCGCCAAAATTTATGATGATATTAAGCAATTATGGTCTCAATCTGATATGGCATATACGCCAACGATGGGGGTAGCATATGGTGGTATTTCTGGCGAACATTATTGGTATGAAACAACTAACGTATGGGAACACCCACGTTTAAGTAAGTATGTGCCAAGTGAGTTTTTAGACCCTCGTTCTATGCGTCGTCCAAAAGCACCATTGCATCATTACAATCATTTTAATGTCGCTAACGTTGCTAAAGAAATGCAAGACTTGGGTGTTGAAGTGAATGCCGGTGGTCATGGACAACGTGAAGGTCTAGCGATGCATTGGGAGATGTGGATGATGGCCCAAGGTGGCATGACACCGCTGCAAGCTATTAGAACTGCAACTATTTCTCCAGCAAGAACCCTTGGTCTAGATAAAGATTTAGGCTCACTTACTGTGGGTAAACTTGCCGATATGATTATTATTGATGGTGATGTCAGTAAAGATATTCGTTTGAGTGATAAAGTTACGCACACTATGGTTAACGGCCGTTTATATAATGCTGACACGATGAATGAAATAGGTAACTACGATAACAAACGTGAAAAATTCTATTTCGAAGAGAAATAAACTTTAAGCGAGATATTTCGTAGAGTAAAGCCAGTAAATTATATTTGCTGGCTTTTTTGTTATAATTAAAAAATATTATTTATAATAGAGTGAGATAATAATGACTCTATTAGGGTTATTTAATTTAGATCAAGTTTAATGTCTAATATTATTAAGTAGCTATTCGCAAAAGTACGGCATAAATATATAAAGATTCTGAAATCATTTTGGAAAGGAATATCATTTGTTTGAAATTAAATTAGATAACTTATTAGGTAAAGAAATAGTATTTTTGCTTGATGAACATCTTAACGATATGAGGGCAACATCACCACCTGAAAGCATACATGCACTCGACTTAGCTAAGTTAAAAGATCCATCTGTACAGTTTTGGACTATTTGGTAAGGAAGGTGCCTAGCAGGATGTGGTGCTATTAAAAGTCTAGATGGAGCTCACGGAGAGATTAAATCGATGAGAACTGCTAATAACTTTCAAAAACAAGGTGTTGGTTCAATATTGTTGATATATATGTTGAAGGAAGCTAGGTTGTTAGGTTATAAAAAGTTAAGTCTAGAAACAGGTACAATGGACTTTTTTAAACCCGCGCATAATTTATATGAAAAATATGGGTTCAAGGATTGTGCACCTTTTGGGGATTATAGTGAAGACCCATACAGTAAGTTCATGACATTAGATTTAAGAGATAAAGTATAAATATGATTTAAGTTATATCATAAATGAATACCGTTCAGAAAGTAGCATGTTGCGCAGGTAAATATTTGTAGAAGATCGTTATACAGAAATGAGTTATGGTGAAATAAGCATTAAATGAAAATAAAAACGTTCAGATAAGAAAATTACCTGTTTGTTGTATTGACAAACAGGTAATAGGTTAATGGGGTTATTATAACTTAATTGAGCATTATTCTTCAGCTTCAATGTCATCAGGTGTTATGCTAGCGGCATGTTGACCTTTAGGCCCTGCATTAAGTTCGTAATCTACGTCCTGACCCGCTTTTAATGTACGGTATCCATCCATTTTTATTGTTGAATAATGTGCAAAAATATCCTCTCCACCATCCTCTGGACGAATAAATCCAAACCCTTTTGTATTATTAAACCACTTAACTGTCCCGTGAGCCATATTAAACTTCCTTCTATATTCATCGGTAATTAGGTATGCTTGCCTAAGAGCATTAACAAAAATATATTTATGATTAAAAAATAATCACTGATATAAACAGTAGATAATTTATGAAAATAGTCAAGTTAAATTTATTTTTATTTTTTGTGAATGTTAAAGCAAAATGACTAGGTACAGACTAATATAAAATTATGAGCAAGTGGAAAGAGTTACTAGATAATCAGGAAGTTCTCGAAGAAGAGGTTGTTGAGCAATTTGAAAAGCCCCCTATGTATAATGTCGTTTTACTAAATGATGATTATACACCAATGGACTTTGTTATAGATGTGCTATGTCGTTTTTTTAACATGAATGCAGATAAAGCCACCGACATCATGTTAGAAATTCATTATAAAGGTAAAGGCCTGTGTGGCACTTTTACTGCCGAAATAGCTGAAACAAAAGTTGAACAAGTTAATCAGTATGCCTTAGAAAATGAGCATCCATTGCAGTGTGCAATGGAAAAAGCGTGAATTCGCATGGTTTAAAGTGGAGTAGTCTATGCTGAACAAAGATTTAGAAGTATCGTTAAATATGGCTTTCCGTCAAGCCAAGGATTCTCGTCATGAATTTATGACGGTCGAGCATTTATTATTAGCCTTATTAGATAACCCTTCATCAATTGAAGCGCTTAACGCTTGCGGCGCTGATATGGGTAAAATACGCAAAGAGCTATTAGATTTTATAGCTGAAACAACACCGGTTATCCCTGAAGGCGAAATTGAACGTGAAACCCAGCCAACATTAGGTTTTCAACGTGTACTACAACGAGCCGTTTTCCATGTGCAATCCTCAGGTAAAAGTGAAGTTACAGGCTCAAATGTACTTGTTGCTATATTTAGTGAACAAGAATCTCAAGCAGCTTATTTTTTAAAGAAATCTGATATTAGCCGTTTAGACATTGTTAATTTTATCTCTCATGGTATTTCTAAAATAGAGCATATTGAGTCACCTCAA
>JASDWX010000055.1:0-9848 GCA_041890515.1 Alteromonadaceae bacterium | reverse complement strand
CGTCTGAAGATGTTCAAATCTCAGAAGAAGAGCCACGTACGATAGATAACTTTGCGACTAATCTTAATGAAGAAGCTAAAAAAGGCAATATAGACCCATTGATAGGTCGAGATAGTGAACTAGAAAGAACGCTACAAGTATTAAGTCGTCGCCGTAAAAATAACCCTTTATTTGTTGGAGAAGCTGGTGTTGGTAAAACAGCTATCGCTGAAGGCCTTGCTAATTTAGTGATCTCTGATGATGTGCCCGAATTTTTGGCTGAAACCACCATATATTCTCTTGATATGGGCGCATTATTGGCAGGTACCAAATATCGTGGCGATTTTGAAAAGCGTTTTAAAGGCTTATTAAAAGAGTTAGAAGAAGATGGTAATGCCATATTATTTATTGACGAAATTCATACTATTATCGGCGCAGGTGCTGCTTCTGGTGGCATGATGGATGCGTCTAACTTGATAAAACCATTATTGTCATCGGGCAAATTACGTTGCATGGGGTCAACAACTTATCAAGAATACCAAAGTGTTTTTGAAAAAGATCGTGCACTTGCTCGTCGCTTTCAAAAAATTGATGTGGTTGAGCCAAGTGTTGATGACACCACTAAAATTTTACATGGTTTGAAAGAAAAATACGAAACCCATCATGGTATTCGTTACACTAATAAAGCACTCCGTGCAGCAGCACAGTTATCTGCGAAATATATTAATGAACGTTTTTTGCCAGATAAGGCTATCGATGTTATTGATGAAGCGGGTGCAAAACAACAACTAGTTGCTGCTTCAAAGCGTAAGAAAGTCATTAATAATAGTGATATTGAATCCATTGTCGCCAAAATGGCAAGGATCCCTGAGAAGTCTGTTTCTTCCAGTGAAAAAGACAGTTTAAAAACCTTAGATCGAAATTTGAAAATGGTCGTTTTTGGTCAAGATCACGCGATAGATGAATTAACGTCGGTTATTCGATTATCTCGAGCAGGTTTAGGCAATGAACAAAAGCCCGTTGGTTCATTCTTATTTGCTGGTCCTACGGGCGTTGGTAAAACAGAAGTGACACAGCAATTAGCTAAATCGTTAGGTGTTGAGTTGTTACGCTACGACATGTCTGAGTATATGGAAAAACATGCCGTAAGTCGTCTCATAGGAGCTCCTCCGGGTTATGTGGGTTATGAACAAGGGGGATTGTTAACAGACGCTGTTATTAAACACCCTCATTCTGTCGTATTACTCGATGAAATTGAGAAAGCCCATGAAGATGTTTATAACATTCTATTACAAGTTATGGATCACGGAACATTAACTGATAATAATGGACGCAAAGCTGATTTTAGAAATATTGTTTTAGTTTTAACGACAAATGCTGGTGCTCATGAAATAACGCGTCAGTCTATTGGATTTAAGCAGCAAGATCAGTCTATTGATGCTATGGGTGAGATTAACAAAACATTTTCCCCTGAGTTTAGAAACCGCTTAGACAATATTGTTTGGTTCAACCATTTAGATGAAGTTGTTATTCAACAAGTTGTTGATAAATTTATTGTTGAACTACAGGCATTGCTTGATGAAAAAGGTGTTTCTTTAGAACTGACTAAAGATGCTAGAAAGTGGTTGGCTGTTAAAGGTTATGATAAAATAATGGGTGCTCGTCCTATGTCACGATTAATTCAAGAGCACTTAAAGAAACCTTTAGCGAATGAATTGTTATTTGGTGATTTAACTCACGGTGGTGTTGCAAAAGTAGGTGTTAAAAAAGATAAGTTAGTACTTAGCTATATTCAAAAGAAAGAATTGGTTGAGCATTAATTTACAATCAAGAACAACAAACGTTATAGAGCGTTTGTTGTCTGGTGTTGAAATTAGTCATCAATAAATAATATAAAAAAAACCGCTTAAGTATTTCTTAAGCGGTTTTTTATTTTTGAATACGCGTTTAGCTAGTACGTTTAGCTAGTACGGCAGCTGACAACTCATCCAACAAATCTACACTTGTTGCTAAGTTAATACAGGCATCGGTAATACTTTGCCCATACGTTAACTTATTAACATCAACAACTGTTTGATTACCTTCTACAATGAAACTTTCAACCATAACCCCAAATACAGCGTTATCGCCTTCTTCCATTTGTTTTCTTAATGAACGAGCTACATCAATCTGCCTGTTGTGATCCTTATAACTATTACCATGGCTACAATCAATCATAATACGATTTTTCAATCCAGCTTTGGATAATGTTTCACCTGTAGCGTTTATATCAGTTTGATGGTAGTTGGGCGCTTTGCCACCACGTAAAATCACATGTGCATAAGGATTACCATGTGTTTGATAGATACACATTTGACCACTTTTGTTGGGTGAATATAAAACATGTGGAACGCTAGACGCTTTTATGGCGTCGACAGCAATTTGTACATTACCGTCAGTACCGTTTTTAAAGCCAACAGGGCACGAAAGTGCAGAAGCTAGTTCCCGATGAACTTGGCTTTCAGTTGTTCTTGCGCCAATAGCACCCCAGCTTATCAAGTCAGAAATATACTGACCTGTAACCATATCTAAGAATTCAGTACCTGCTGGTAAACCAATTTTATTAATGTCCATTAATAATGAACGTGCTAGATTTAAACCTTTCGCCACGTGAAAAGATTTGTTTAAATCCGGATCACTGATCAAACCTTTCCAACCTACAGTCGTACGTGGTTTTTCAAAGTAAACGCGCATAACGATTAATAATTCATCATGATACTTGTCATGTAATACTTTAAGTTTCTCAGCGTAGTCAACAGCAGCAGTCGTATCATGAATTGAACAGGGACCAATAATGACTAATAAACGGTCGTCTTCACCATTAATGATAGCTTCAATGTCTTTTCTGCTTTGAATGATGAAACTCGCTGTTTCATCATCAAGTGGGATTTGCTGGGCTAATTCTTCAGGAGAAACAAGGTTTTCAATTAGCGTCGTTCTAAATTCGTCCGTTTTAATAGTCATGTTATTCTAATTTTTTATTTAAAAGCGTTATTGCGCAATTAAAAAGCAAGCGCAATATAGTATATCGCGCTAACATAACCAAATTAACGGCTTATGTGAAATGGTTTCTGACTTTTCAAAGATTAATTTGAACTAAGTTAATATTTATAGCGTTGTAAGCCTGTTTCATTAAGAATTTTGGCAGATATTTCTTCAACTGAAAACTTAGTACTATTGAGGAAAGGTATTTTTTCTTTCTTATAAAGCTTTTCTACTTCTCTGACTTCCATTCGACATTGTCTTGCTGATGAATACTTGCTGTTGGCGAGCCGTTCACCGCGAATATCAATGAGGCGTTGTGCATCTATTGTTAAACCAAAAAGTTTCTTTTTATGAGGCTTTAAGAAAGCAGGTAGGATGAGATCATCCATGTCATCATCTGTAAAAGGGTAGTTTGCTGCTTTAATACCATATTGAAGCGCTAAATAAAGCGATGTAGGTGTTTTACCGGATCGCGATACACCTACAAGAATAACGTCTGCATGTTCATAGTTAGTCACATTTGAACCATCATCATTGGCCAGAGAATAATTCACAGCATCAATACGATAATCATAACTATTTTCATGAATACTATGTGTTCTATGAGCGGTTGGTTTTGCGTCTAATTCGAGCTCTTTCTCTAGTGGGGCTATAAAATGTTCAAGGAAGTTATAAATAACCCCATCACAACTATCAATAACCTCTCTTATATCGTTATTTACAAACGTATGAAAAACTAAGGGTGGCTGTCCTGTCCGTTTGGCCGCCTTATTTATTTTTAGCTTCGCTGCTTCTGCTTTTTCAACAGTTTCAACAAATGAAATCGTATCATGTTCAAACTCCATGGGGAAAAGTGAAAGCAAAGCATGGCCAAAAACCTCTGATGTAATAGCTGTGCCGTCAGAAATATAAAAAGCAGCGCGCATTTAAAACTCCTTTATTATCAATAGTTGTAACTTATGCTGAAATCTTTCAAATAATATTTCAGTTTATAAAGTTCGCAGTGTAAAATGTCTTAAGCTATAAATATACTGATACAACTCATAAATCTATTTATTTTTGTTTCTTTTTTTTGGAGAAGATGTCGTGCAAGAAAATGTACTTTGGTATGAAGTTTTAGGAATGAATGATGTTGACCGCGTTGGCGGAAAAAATGCATCACTTGGTGAAATGATCTCAAACCTTTCAAATGTAGGTGTGCAAGTCCCTGGTGGTTTTGCGACTACCTCTTATGCATTTAATGAATTTTTAGAACAAAGTGGTATCAACGACAAAATATATCAGCTTCTTGATAATTTAGATGTTGATGACCTAACAGCACTATCAAAATCTGGTGAAACGATCCGTAACTGGATTATAGAAACACCTTTTCTCCCACAAATGCAGTTAGACATTGCTAAAGCGTACGAACAATTAGCGGGCGGTTTTGCTGACGATGCCTCATTTGCTGTTCGTTCATCTGCAACTGCAGAAGATATGCCAGATGCTTCTTTTGCGGGTCAGCAAGAAACCTTTTTAAACGTACGTGGATTTGATGCCGTGATGATTGCTATTAAGCATGTTTACGCTTCATTATTTAACGACCGTGCTATTTCTTACCGCGTACACCAAGGGTATGACCATCGTGGTGTTGCTTTATCCGCTGGTATTCAGCGCATGGTTAGAAGTGATATTGCTTCAAGTGGTGTTATGTTTTCTATTGACACTGAATCTGGCTTTGAAGATGTAGTATTTATTACCTCAAGTTATGGCTTAGGCGAAATGGTTGTGCAGGGTGCTGTTAACCCTGATGAATTTTATGTTCATAAACCAACATTAGCCAAAGGAAAACCTGCTGTTGTACGTCGTAATATTGGTAGTAAAGCCATAAAAATGATTTACACCGCTGATGAAAATCACGGTAAACAAGTTGAAATTGTTGATATTGAAGAATCATTATCAAACCAATTTTCATTAACTGACGATGAAGTACAAGAACTGGCGAAACAAGCGGTAATTATTGAAAAACATTATCAGCGCCCTATGGATATCGAATGGGCGAAAGATGGTTTAGACGGTAAGCTTTATATCGTTCAAGCGCGCCCAGAAACAGTACGTAGCCGTGAAAGCGCAAACGTAATGGAACAGTTTCAGTTACAATCAACGGCTGATGTTATTTGTGAAGGTCGCTCAATTGGTCACAAAATTGGCAGTGGTGAAGCTAAAGTATTAGGTTCTCTCGCTGAAATGGACAAAATTAAGCCGGGTGACGTATTAGTTACTGATATGACCGACCCTGATTGGGAACCGATCATGAAACGCGCATCAGCGATTGTCACCAACCGTGGTGGCAGGACATGTCATGCGGCAATTATTGCACGTGAAATGGGTATTCCTGCTGTTGTTGGTTGTGGTGATGCAACGAAACTTATCACTAATGGTGATGATATTACTGTTTCTTGTGCAGAAGGCGATACTGGTTTTATTTACAAAGGCAAATTAGATTTTACAGTAACAACGTCACAAGTTGATGCTATGCCTGATGTTCCATTAAAAATAATGATGAATGTGGGCAATCCAGATCGTGCTTTCGGTTTCGCACGTTTACCTCATGCAGGTATCGGTTTAGCACGTTTAGAATTTATCATTAATAAAATGATAGGTATTCATCCAAAAGCGTTATTAAATTTTTCTGAACAAACAGCTGATTTACAAGATGAAATTAATGATATAATTGTTGGCTATGCTAGCCCAGTTGAATTTTATATTGCCAAGTTAACGGAAGGTATTGCAACATTAGCCTCTGCATATTCGCCTGAAAAAGTTATTGTTAGAATGTCTGATTTCAAATCAAATGAATATGCCAACTTGGTTGGTGGTGATGTATTTGAGCCTGAAGAAGAAAATCCAATGATAGGGTATCGCGGCGCAGCTCGTTACATTTCTAAAGACTTCCGTGCTTGTTTTGCCCTTGAGTGTGAAGCGATTAAACGTGTTCGTAATGATATGGACCTTACAAATGTTGAAGTCATGATACCATTTGTTCGTACCGTAGAAGAAGCTGAACAGGTCATTGATATACTCGCTGAAAATGGTTTGAAACGTGGCGAAAATGGTTTACGTATTATTATGATGTGTGAATTACCTTCCAATTGTTTATTAGCCGATCAATTTCTTGATCACTTCGATGGCTTCTCTATTGGCTCAAATGATTTAACGCAACTAACGTTAGGTTTAGATCGTGATTCTGGTTTAATCGCTCATTTGTTTGATGAACGTAATCCGGCAATAAAAGCGTTACTTTCAATGGCAATTAAAGCGTGTAAAGCGCGTGGCAAGTATGTGGGGATTTGTGGTCAAGGGCCATCGGATCACCCAGATTTTGCAGCGTGGCTAGTAGAAGAAGGTATCGACAGTGTATCGCTGAACCCTGATACAGTACTAGCAACTTGGCTCTATATTGCTGAAAATCATAAAGTGTAAACGTTTAAATAGCTAAGTTACGTTTCGCTTTATACTAATTAAAATATGCATGATTAAAGGCTAGGATCTTTTAACTATAACAGTAGTTAAAAAGTTCTTAGCCTTTTTACTGCCTAGAGCAAAACTTGCGCAATAATTCAAAATTGACGTGATATACTAACAACAACCTTGAATTGCTAGTATGTTTTCTTTTATGTCTCAAAGCTTACCATCATTAGAACACCAAGAACTTATCGCTCCACTGTATCAAAAGTTTTCTCAGGAGCTTAGTGAAAGTCAATATACAGGTGAAATAAACTGTCAATATAGTGCCCGTCTAGCGGTTGCTACAGACAATAGTATTTATCAACAATTACCCCAATTAGTTTTGCATCCAAGAAGTCAGCAAGACATACAATTGATCAGTAAAATGTCTTCCACTCAAAAGTATCAAAGCATTAAGTTTAGTGCGCGTGGTGGGGGTACAGGCACTAACGGTCAAAGTTTGACTCCAGGTATTGTGGTTGATTTATCGAAATACATGAACCGTATTCTAGAAATTAATATCGAAGAAAACTGGGTACGTGTTGAAGCGGGTGTAATCAAAGATCAATTAAATGATTATTTACGTCCCCATGGATTTTTCTTTTCTCCAGACTTATCGACAAGTAGTCGTGCAACCATTGGTGGCATGATCAATACCGATGCTTCAGGGCAAGGCTCTTTGGTTTATGGTAAAACGTCAAATCATGTTTTGGCACTAGAATCGGTATTAGCGAATGGTGAAGCACTTTCAACATCACCAATGTCAATTGAACAAGCTGAAGAGTTGGCTAAAAAAAATAACAGCTACGGTAATATTATCGAGCAAGTACTTAGTTCCTGTCGTGATAACCGTTCATTAATTTTAGAAAAATTCCCACGCTTAAATCGCTTTTTAACAGGTTATGATTTAGAAAACGTTTTTAATGATGATTTAAGCCAGCTTGATATCTCGCGTTTGATCACAGGTTCAGAAGGTTCTTTAGCGTTTGTTTGTGAAGCAAAATTGAATTTAACGCCTATTTTAAAAGCAAAAACACTGATTGTTATTAAATACGATAGTTTTGACTCAGCACTTCGTCATTCCCCAGCGTTAGTTGAAGCTAAAGCAACATCAGTTGAAACCATTGATTCAAAAGTATTAAATTTAGCGAAGCAAGATATTGTTTGGCATTCAGTGAGTGACTTAATTACTGACGTAGAAAATAAAGTCATGGACGGTATTAATATCGTTGAGTACAACGGTACAAGTATCGAAGCGTTAGCTGAGCAGGTAGCTGAATTAACTGCGCGTTTAACGCAAGATATAAATAACAATACTGGTGTTATTGGTTATCAAGTAACTACTGATTTAAGTAGCATTAATAAACTCTATGGTATGCGCAAAAAAGCCGTTGGTTTATTAGGTAATACGGCTGGTAGTCAAAAGCCGTTAGCTTTTGCTGAAGATACAGCAGTTCCACCTGAAAACTTAGCCGATTACATCGTTGAATTTCGAGCGTTACTTGACAGTTATGGTTTGCATTATGGCATGTTTGGTCATGTAGATGCAGGTGTTTTACATGTTCGCCCGGCACTCGATATGTGCGATCCAGAACAAGAAAAGCTACTACGCCTATTATCAGATAAAGTCGTTACTTTAACGGCTAAATATGGCGGATTAATGTGGGGTGAACATGGTAAGGGTTATCGCAGTGAGTATAGTCCTCAATTTTTTGGCGAACATTTATTTAATGAATTAAGAAAAATAAAATCTGTTTTTGATCCGCTTAATAAAATGAACCCAGGTAAAATTTGTACACCGTTTGAATCTAGTGAAAAGCTGGTTTCGGTGGACGATACCAAACGTGGTTTTTATGATCGTCAAATACCTATAACTGTAAAAGATTCATTTAGTTCAGCCCTTGATTGTAACGGTAATGGATTATGTTTTAATTATGATGTAGATAGCCCTATGTGTCCTTCTAGCAAGGTGACACGTGATCGAAGGCATTCTCCAAAAGGCAGGGCTGGCTTGATGCGCGAATGGTTGCGCCTTCTAGAAGCTAAAGGTGTTGATGTACTTGCGTTAGAAGAAAACATTCAACACTGGTCAATAAAACGTTTGCTAGATAAGGTCAGAAATCGTTTTTCTACCAATCAAAAAGAAGATTTTTCCCATGAAGTGATGGAAGCTATGCAAGGCTGTTTAGCTTGTAAAGCTTGTGCAAGTCAATGTCCTATAAAAGTAGATGTTCCTGATTTTAGAGCACGTTTTGTTAATTTATATCACTCAAGATATTTCCGTCCATTAAAAGATCATTTAGTTGCGAATGTTGAATCATTAACACCGCTAATGGCAAAAGCGCCAAAATTAATAAATACGGTGTTGTCTCACAAGTGGTACGACAAATTTTCGAAAGCTACAATCGGTTATATTGATACACCAATATTGTCTGTTCCTACTTTAGCAAAGCAAGTTACTGATAAGAACTATCAAGGCTTCGATCTTATTTATTTGAAAAAATTAACGGCTGAAGAGCAAGCAAATCATGTATTGATTGTTCAAGACCCGTTTACCTCTTTTTATGATGCGAACGTAGTTGAAGCCATGATGGCATTAATTGAAAAGTTAGGCTTTACACCAATATTATTACCGTTTAAACCTAATGGTAAACCTCAGCACGTTAAAGGTTTTTTAGGTAAATTTGCTAAAACAGCAAAAAATACGGCTGAATTTTTAAATGAACTTCATCAATTAAATATCCCAATGTTGGGATTAGATGCTTCATTAACGCTTTGTTATCGAGACGAATATAAACAAACACTCGGGGATAAACGTGGAGATTTTCATGTGTTGTTAGCACATGAATGGTTATTAACTGTGATCGATCATCACAAAACACAAGCTGTACTCTCAACGTTAACTCATCATGAAAAACAACCCTTGTATAAACTGTTTGCTCATTGTACTGAGAAAACAGCATTAGCAGGCAGCGAAGGGCAATGGCGTGACATATTCAGCTTATTTGGTTTAACACTTGAAAACGTCTCTGTAGGTTGTTGTGGTATGGCAGGCACCTACGGCCATGAACAAGTGAATTTTGAAAATTCAAAAATGTTATTTGAGATGAGTTGGCAGGCAAAATTATCTAAATTAGAGGCTGAACAAGTATTAGTCACAGGCTATTCATGCAGAAGCCAAACAAAACGTTTAGGTAATATACAGACTCGCCATCCCGTAGAAGCTTTACTATCAGCGCTGGCTTAATTGCTTTGTTATGCCTAAAGTTATGATAAAGCGTGTTGATACAATTTATGACAAATGTTGATCTTCCCCCGATAAAACGGACACATTTTTTTTCACGCTGCCAGGGCTTCAT
>JASDWX010000054.1:13225-72831 GCA_041890515.1 Alteromonadaceae bacterium | reverse complement strand
TCATCAACTGATGTTATATACAGTATAGCAACAATTTAAGGGAACATAGCCTTAAATATAATACGTTTCTGTGCATAGAATATAACCCCTAAACAATAAATAGCACCGCCCAATGCTAGTAGGTTTAGCCCTTGACTCGTTAAGTTTTCCTGCAATTGCTCTATAATAGTTGTTGATATCAACCCCATACCTAAATAAGTTACTAGAGATGTTTTTTTATAGCGATGCCCAAACTTTAATTTGAAGAATATTCCCAGTATGGCTAAAGCCCAAATGATGAAAAGCATTATCATGCCTAACTGATTATTGAGAGAAATCATCATTAGTGGGGTATAAGTTCCGGCTATGAGTAAATATATTGCGCAATGATCAAGTAATTTAAAAAGCTTTTTTTTATCGGTATTTTGTATAGCATGATAAAAAGTTGAAGCAGTAAATAGCAATATTAAACTCGTGCCATAAACGGCATAGCTAATCGTTTTTTCTAGATTATTATCGCTCATAGCGGTGATCAATAGCATATAGCAAGCGATAACAGCTAATATAGCGCCAAGTGCATGAGTTAAGGTATTGGCTATTTCTTCATTGGTACTGTAGCTCGCTTGAGTCATTATTTATTGTCCTATTTCCTTTGCTATAATCATTTAAGTGTACAGTTGTACGCTGAAATATTAACAGAAAAAATATTTTAAGCAAGAGGTCCGACCATGGGATTTTAGATATAAAAAAAGAGCTTGGTTAAGCTCTTGATTAGATGAAAAATAATATTATTATTTTTCTGAATAAATTTTAGTGCATCTTAATGTTTGCAACACATAGACTACAAAGCTAATTCAATTACCATTGCTTTGAGTTCATCTTTAGAAATAGAGTTACTATGATTGACATCAAATTTGTTAAAAATGGTCTCACACATGCGAATACCTTTATCTTGTAACAGACAATCGATTAATTCAACAAATTCACTCCGACTAATAACGCCGTCTTTATCTACATCGAAAACTTCAAATAATTCGTCAACCCACTGATTAATATTCATCAGTCATCCTTTTGTAAGTGTTCATCTGTTAAATACTTTATCGTTAATTAGCCTATTTGTGAATGTTTAATTACAACATTCAACGAATAATAATTATTTATATATTCACCGGTCAAAGTTTATTCACAGTATCTGTATTCAAGCTACATTCTTGTAAAGCTAAAGTATATACTTTAGCAAAATCAATAATTACTGAACAAAAATGACGATAACAAGGCAAGAAACAAAAACAAGAATGAGTCGTATTGTTAAACACAATGGTGTGATCTATTTGTGTGGACAGGTTTGTAAGGATGCTAATCAAGGCATCGAAGAACAAACGAGCTCAATGCTGGATAAAGTGGACGAATTGCTTGAGCAAGCCGGTAGCGATAAAGAGCACATTTTATCAGCGACAATTTACATAAAAGATATGAATGACTTTTCACAAATGAATAAAATTTGGGATAATTGGATCCCTGAAGGTTATGCGCCTGCGAGAGCTTGCGTTGAAGCTTCTATGGCACGTGATGTGTTACTCGTTGAAATATCGGTAATTGCTGCTGAAATATAATAAATACGATTATTTGTTCTCAAAGACAAAAAGTTTGTAAAGATGAACAGTATCAGTTAACTTGTTAACAAATGGTTTATAAACAGTTATAAAAAGGAAGGTATTCTTATGGAAGAGCAATCATCCAACAATGAACAATCTATAACATTCATCCCAGTTTCATTTGATTTTCACGGTAAGGCCGTCGAATTTTAGCAAATATGGATCGTAAATGTACTGCTGAGTGTCATAACATTAGGTATTTATTCAGCATGGGCTAAAGTGCGTACTATGCGCTATTTTTATGGTAATACAGAGCTTGATGGGCATAGATTTAATTATTTAGCGACACCGATACAAGTATTAAAAGGTCGAATTATCGCAGTAATTCTATTTGGCTTATATTATGTAATATCATCGTTATTTCCTGTTGCGGCCATATTTTTAATGCTCGCAATGCTATTTTTGTTCCCTTTTTTTATTTGTGCAAGTTTACGGTTTAATTTACGTATGAGTAGTTACCGTAATGTGAAATTTGATTTTAAGGGAAAATATGGTGCAGCATTGGTTAACTTCTTAATATTACCAATCGCGAGTATTTTTACACTTTATTTGGCTTTGCCTTGGGTATTAAAACGTATAGATAACTTTTTAATATCGAATGTTTCTTATGGAGACAAGCAATTTAAACCTGAGTTATCGACATCTAAATATTATAGTGCATCACTAATTACCCTTCTTTTTATGTGTATAGCTTTTGGTTTGTTCGCTGTTGTTATTGGGATGGTGGGTATGTCTTTTGCGCAATTTGCTGCTGAAGAAACACCTCAGTTTAGCTGGGCATTGGTTATGATGTTTGCTTTTTATATCATTATAATAAATGTCGTTTCTGCTTATTACCAAGCAACAATTCGTAATCATATGTTTAATAACACGGAAGTTGAAAAAGTCGCTAAGTTTACTTCTACTTTTGATTTCTTATCATTAGCTTGGTTACACCTTTCTAACTTACTATTGATCATGTGCACCTTCGCGCTTGCTTATCCTTGGGCTAAAATAAGAGCGGCACAATATGCTGTTAACCATACTCAAGTAAAACTATCTGATGAAAAAGAAAAGGTTATTGATCAAATTGCTGAACAAGCAACAGCTATAGGTGATGAAATAGCGAATGTTTTTGATGTTGACATTGCACTAACCTAATGATTTTTCCTGCAACACTTTACAGTACGACGAGTAGTGACGTTCGTACTGTACAGTTAACTTTTACCAGTAGCCAAATTGAAATAGACGATAATACTCACGTTGAATTATTTTTGTTGAGTAACGTCAACTTGCTCTCTCCGTTAGGAAACTTACCTCATGAAATACGTTTGCCAAATGGTGCTTTGGTATTGGTTGATAATCATCATGATTTACAGTCTTTTTTTGGACATAAAAAGCAGTTGATTTATCGTTTAGAGAAGCATAAGTTTTTTTGGTTAGTGGCTTTAATACTCGTGCCGATTTTTTTATATGTCATTATTGAAAAGGGTGTGCCGGCAGTCGCTAAAGCGGTTACGCCACTCGTACCTGTGCAGGTTCTTAACAAGATAGACAAGCAAGTCATGACAGTATTAGATAAAACCCTACTTGATGCATCTCAACTTGATGAAAGTGAACAGGTGACTCTTAGTGGTTATTTATCGAATAAGAGATACTCATCAACACTTTTGTTAGACAACTACACAATGAGTTATCGTCATAGTGAATCCTTTGGTGCCAATGCATTCGCTTTGCCAGGGGGAAGTATTGTTATAACTGATGGCCTTTATACTTTATTAAAAGATGATCAAGAAGCATTAATTGCGGTATTGCTGCATGAAATTGGGCATGTAGAACATCGTCATGGATTACAATTAATTGCTGAAACAGCAGCGACGACCTTGTTAATGACTTATCTTTTGGTGATATAGAAGGTATTGTTGAAACTTTTACCGGTACAGCTTTAACAGTAATTCAGAATAAATTCTCTCAGCAATTAGAAAAAGAAGCTGATGTCTTTGCTGTAGAACACTTGAAGCAACTAGGCATTTCACCAAAAGCATTAGGCAATGCGCTGTCAAAGTTAGTATCAAACAGTAAGAACAATGAACGTTTAGAAAAATATTTTAGCTCGCATCCTTCAATAAAAGAACGGGTTGAATTTGCTAATAGTAATGAGTGATTTTCTTACGCATAAATGTCTAAAATTTTTATGTTTAATGAAAGCGATAAACAAATGTTTGTCGCTTTTTTATTTTTTAGGAAAAGCTATTACGACAAAAAATTAGCGTATCATTAGACTTTTTTGCTGAACGTGTTATTTAGCCTTACTCGTTCGTTTTGATTTCCCATAGGATTGTCATGAATAACTCATCAAACTTGCAATTAAAGTCTACGTTAAAACAAACATTTGGCTTTGATGAATTCCGTCATGGGCAAGAGCAAACCATTACTCAGCTATTAAATAATCAGTCATCATTATCAATATTCCCTACAGGTTCAGGGAAAAGCCTTTGTTACCAATTGGCGGCAATACATCTTCCTCATTTAACGATTGTCGTTTCTCCTTTGCTGGCGTTGATGAAAGACCAATTAGCCTTCTTAGCGAGTAAAGGAATCGCTGCGGCAAGTATTGATTCAACGTTAACGCCTCTGCAAAATCAACAAGTGATGGCAGATACGCGCTCTGGGAAAATAAAAATTCTCATGGTGTCGGTCGAACGTTTCAAGAATGAACGATTTAGACAATTTATTGATGCGGTGAATGTTTCCATGTTGGTTGTCGATGAAGCTCATTGTATCTCTGAATGGGGCCATAATTTCCGTCCAGATTATTTGAAATTGCCTAATTATCGACAAGCGTTAAATATACCTCTTGTGCTTTTATTGACAGCAACCGCTACAAAAAAAGTAAAGCAAGACATGGCAGCGAAATTCTCCATTTTGCCAGAACATATTGTTCAAACAGGATTTTATCGACAAAACTTAGATTTATCGGTATTGGCTGTTTCAACAAAAGAGAAAAATCAACAGCTTATTAGCCGTATTGGTGAACAAACAGGCTGTGGTATTGTTTATGTGACTTTGCAGCAAAGTGCTGAATATGTTGCAACCATTTTATCTCAGCAAGGTTTGAATGCCCAACCTTATCACGCTGGATTTGTCAGTGAAAAACGACAGAAGATCCAAGAAGATTTTATGTCGGGTAAAGTACAAATTATTGTCGCTACCATTGCATTTGGTATGGGCATTGATAAAGCTGATATTCGTTTTGTTATTCATTATGACCTTCCTAAATCCATTGAAAATTATAGTCAAGAAATAGGCAGAGCAGGGCGAGACGGTTTAGCTTCCAATTGTATTACCTTAGCGAATTTAGATGGCTTAAATACGGTTGAAAACTTTGTATTTGGAGACACGCCTGAACTGAGTGGTATTGAGCTTGTCATAAAAAATATTCAACAGGAATGTTTAAGCGATCGATGGGAATTACAAGGGTTGTCTTTGTCTAATGCGAGTAATATTCGTCAATTACCCATGAGAACATTACTCGTTCAATTAGAACTTCTTGGCATTATTAAGCCCTTGTTTTCATATTTTGCTGATTTTAAATATAAATTCACTACCACGAAAGAAGCGGTATTAAATTCTTTTGAAGGGGAACGTAAAGATTTTTTAGCAACTATTTTTAAATACAGTGGTTTTAAAAAAGTCTGGGGGGAGCCAGATTTTGATGCCTTGTTTCAGCACTATGGCTGTGACCGAGGTCGGGTGATTGCTGCTTTAGAATACTTACAAGAAAAACAATTAATTACTTTAGAAACTAAAAAAATTACTGAAGTTTATAGTGTTAATAAAGTGCTGTTGTCTTCATCTACGTTAGTAAGTTCATTGCATGAATACTTCGTAGACAAAGAAGAAAAGGAAATAAAACGTATTGCCACACTTGTGCGTTTCTTTGAGTTGGACACTTGTTTAAGCCGTAATTTATCAAGGTATTTTGATGATCAAAATGCGCCGATCAATTGTGGTCATTGTTCGGTTTGTTGTGGTAAGGCTGTTAAGTTAAGTTATTCGCAGGAAATAATTTGGCCTGATGATACGCTTATATTTGACAGTTTAACTTCCCTCATTGAACATATGTCGACAAAGAATAAAAATGTTTTATCGCTGGAAACAATGTGCCGATTTTTAACCGGTTTAACGGTACCACTTTTTAGTCGAAATAAAGTTAAACAGTTATCAGGATTTGGCTCCTGTGAAAAAATTCGTTATCAAGACGTGCGCGAAAAAGTTATCGATATTATGAAGCTTTAATGACGAATAAGTCGGAGATCGAATCAAAAAAAGCTAAATATAATGTACATTATATTTAGCTTTTTTATTTTTTCAATATTTATTTACGGCATGTTTTTAGTCGTGAGAATGACCACAACCGCCTTCACCGTGAACATGGCCATGTTGTAATTCATCTTCGGTTGCATCACGTACTTCTAAAATTTCAACATCAAATTTTAAATCAATGCCCGCTAAAGGATGATTTCCGTCTACAGTAATTTCATCATCGGTAACATCAATGACAATAACCGTTTGCTCTCCATCATCTGTTGTAGCACGTAACTGTGAACCAACGGCTAAATCTTCAACGCTTTCAAACATACTTTTGGGAACGGTTTGTACAAACTCATCATGGCGATCACCGTAAGCATTTTCAGCACTTACTTCTACTTCGAATTTGTCACCAACAACATGATCAGTTAACGCATCTTCTAGACCTGGAATTAAATAACCCGTGCCTTGGATTATCGATAAAGGGCTGTGATCATATGAGCTATCAATCAGTGTGTCGTCGCTGTCAGATACGGCATAGTGCAATACGACAACTTTATTTTCTGAAATTTTCATTATATGTCCTGAATGTGAAATAAATATATATAAGTATTAGTTTTAATTAACTACTTTTCAGCTAATTTATAAGGTAATTCAACCAAGCTGAGTGCAGAATTTTCGTGATGTTTAATGCGTAAGTTTGTGATGTCTTCTATATCACTCGCTAGAACGCCTTGTAGATAATACGTTCCATCATCACTTACATAACTCGATAACACATTACCCGCTTTACGCCAGTTTTCACCTAGTTGTTGTTCAATAATATCACCAGCGTGTATCGTTATTGAATCATTATTTGCTGATTTACTTTTCAGTGAAAACAAAGCACGTTTGTTCTTCCCTAAATATTGCATACGAGCAACGGTTTCTTGCCCTAAATAACAACCTTTAGTAAAGCTTATTCCGTGAATAGCTTGTAAGTTCAACATTTGGGGTACGTAAGAAGAAACCGTTTCTGGGGCTAACAATGGAAATCCTTCATTGATTTCTATTAAATCCCAAAGTGCTTGTGAGTATACAGCCAATGAAAAGTCATTGATGATTTTTTCTGTGACCGCAGCTTCATCAATGATGAGATAACGTTTCAATTTTCCTGCTAAGTAAACAATGGTCGTACTACCAACTTGTAAAACAGGCGTCAGAGTATTAGGTAACTCAACAAACTGCTGATGGAGAATCTCGGTAGCGTTTTTCCCTGCAATGGCATAAAACACTAACCCTTCAGTTTGCTCGATCGTTACTTTGGCAAATACGCCAAACTTCTTCAGTTCAACTAAGGATGAACTAATGCTTGCAGTAGGTTGCAAAAGTAAATGTGTTTTATGACGATTAATTAATCGAAAAACAGAAAACACTTTCCCTTTTGCATCACAATGCGCACCTAATAATAAGTTGTTATCTTCAAGCGTATTTACATCACAAGTTACTTGTCCTTGTAAATATTTACTTTGTTCTTCGCCCTGTAAAGCAATTGCGCCATATTGAGCTAAACTAATGACAAAAGCATCAGGTAGGTTATCGTAATTAGGTAAGGTATTTTCAACAGAGATTGTCATCATTAATTTAGCATTATTGTTTATCGTTACGGTCAATAATGAGGACTTTCTTGAAAAATTCAAGGTGTTCACTAGATTCGTTACTTTATTTTTCTGGATTTGATAAACAATATTGTAATGGCAAATGACTTTGATAGAATAAGGGAAGATTTTATTTTACCTGGTGTTATATGTCACTAACAGATAATAAACCACGTCTAAGGTGGGCTTGCCGTCGTGGTATGCTCGAATTAGATGTACTTTTTATGCCTTTTGTAGAAGATGCTTATGATTTGCTTTCATTAAAAGACAAGCAAATTTTTGAACGCTTATTAGAAGAGCAAGACCCGGAATTATTTGCTTGGTTTATGGGACATGAAATTTGTGAAGACAAAGAGCTTAACGCCATGGTGCAATTTATCCTCAAGCGCGTTAAAGTTTAATATAGACGTTGAGTATACGCATAATAAATTTAACTTTATGCGTATTATATATACTCAACCCAATAGTTTTACTATTAATTTACTTGGCGAGTGTCAGTTTTCAATTGATGACAAAAGACAATTAAGCGTTACCAGTCGCATTGGCTTTTGGGGTTGTTGGTTGGTTTTTGAAAAACATTCATCTGAAAGTAAAGATACGCTCAAAAAAAACCTATTGAAAACGTTACTAGCAAAGCTAACTTTACCCACTTATTTTATTTTCAAAACAAGCTTGTCACCAAAACAATATTCAAGATTATGTCGTATTATTTTGAAGTTAAACAATACGACTAACAATTAAGAAAAACTCAATATTAAGGTTTTAGAATGGTTGATACAGCAGTTTCACTCAAGTTAGGATAATCAAGTGTGTAGTGTAAACCTCTACTTTCTTTTCGGTCCATAGCACATCGAATAATTAATTCAGCAACTTGTACTAAATTCCTTAATTCCAATAAGTTATTACTCACACGGAAGTTTTGATAGTAATCATCTATTTCCTGTTGTAATAATTCAACACGATGCAAAGCGCGTTCTAGTCGTTTTGTTGTACGAACAATGCCAACATAGTCCCACATAAATAATCGTAGTTCATGCCAGTTGTGCTGAATAACAACTTCTTCGTCAGAGTTTGTTACTCGGCTTTCATCCCAATCAGGTAGGTCTACAATGCTTTGCTCGGGATCAATTTGATGCTCTATATCTAGAGCGGCAGCGCGTGCAAACACTAAACATTCTAATAGCGAATTACTTGCCATGCGATTTGCGCCATGTAAGCCTGTATAAGCGACTTCGCCAATAGCATACAAGTTATTGATATCCGTTTTACCTTGCTTGTTGATCATTACACCACCACAAGTGTAATGAGCGGCAGGTACAACAGGCATTGGTTGCTTGGTAATGTCGATACCTAAAGACTTTGTCTTTTCATAAATATTAGGAAAATGCTGCTTTATAAAATCAGCTGATTTGTGACTTATATCTAAATACATGCAATCAGCGCCGAGGCGTTTCATTTCAAAATCAATGGCACGGGCTACGATGTCACGCGGAGCAAGCTCTGCTCGCTCATCAAAACTTGGCATAAATCGACTACCGTCAGGACGTCGTAAAATGGCACCTTCTCCACGTAACGCTTCAGTTAATAAAAAATTTCCTGCTTCTGGATGAAATAAGCAGGTAGGATGAAATTGATTGAATTCCATATTTGCTACACGGCAACCCGCTCGCCATGCCATTGCTATACCATCGCCACTGGCTACATCAGGGTTTGAAGTGTATTGATACACTTTACTTGCGCCACCCGTGGCTAAAATTGTTTTCTTGGCAAAAATCCGTTCAACACATTCATTGTTTCGGTTCCAGATATAAGCACCGATACATTTTTTTTGTTGATTGTTGGCTTCAGTTGGCTGTTCGCACACTAAATCAACTGCATTGTATCGTTCAAAAATTCTTATGCGGTTATGACGCTTAACGCGATCAACTAATGTCGTTTGTATGGCTTGACCCGTAGCGTCAGCAGAATGAAGAATACGGCGATGGCTATGACCACCTTCACGGGTAAGATGATAACGTAATTCACCTTGCTCATCTTCTTCCTGGTCAAAGTTGACACCTTGGTCAATTAGCCATTCTAAACATGCTCGGGCATTTTCTGCAGTATATTGCACTATTTCTTCTTCACATAAACCAGCACCGGCAATTAATGTGTCGTTAACATGAGCGGCAACGCTATCATTTTCATCAAAAACAGCCGCAATACCACCTTGTGCGTAAAACGTTGAGCCAGCATTTATTAGAGCTTTGCTGAGTACCACGACATCAGCGTCTTTGGCTAAATGTAACGCTAGAGATAAACCGGCAGCACCGCTACCAATAATTAATACGTCGCAGTTGTGTTGTGTGTTCATAAAGTTTTGATTTTGATGTATTCTATGTATATCAGGAATCTTAACGGTTATTAGCGTTTGGGAACAGATAAAACAGGCTATATTTCGATAAAAACAGATAATTCTTTGCGTTTTTATTAATTATTTGAATTTATATCGAACTTTCTCAAATAAGTGAAGTCCTATCTTGTGTGTTTGCCATGAGCCAAATGTTAAACCGAATTTAATAAGTTTAGTAATAATTAGGAGTATTGGCTCAAATGAGCGAAATAAACGTTGACCAAAAATTGGTTGAACGAGTACAGCGCGGAGATAAAAATGCTTTCAACCTTTTGGTGACAAAGTATCAACATAAAGTAGCAAATCTAGTGTCGCGTTATGTAAAGAATCACAGTGATGTACCGGATATAGTTCAGGAAGCATTTATCAAAGCTTATAGGGCTTTACCTAATTTTAGAGGGGATAGTGCTTTTTATACGTGGCTTTATCGAATAGCCGTTAATTGCGCAAAAAACCATATGGTTGCTAGTAATCGAAAGCCACCAGGTTCTGATATAGAAGTTGAAGATGCAGAGATTTATGATTCAGGCGAAGCGCTAAGAGAGAATGCTTCTCCTGAGAAGTTATTATTAACCAATGAAATCAAAAAAGTTATTTTTGATACCATTGAGCAATTACCAGAAGATTTACGAACGGCAATAAATTTACGAGAGCTTGAAGGATTAAGTTACGAAGAAATAGCTCATATCATGGATTGTCCCGTTGGTACCGTGCGTTCGAGAATATTTAGAGCTCGAGACGCTGTAGATAAAAAAATTAGGCCATTACTACAAAGCTAGTTGTTCACATTAGCTGTGCAGTATTAAAGATAAAATTAATTTAATTCACACGAATGTAGTGTTAATTTTTAAGGTGTATATATGAGTGAAAGTAAGTTTGAGACAGTGTCGTCTTGTGTTGATAATTTTCAACATAATGAAAACGCGTTTGATGAAATAATCAACGATGAGCATTTGTCCACTACTTGGGATCGTTATCATTTAATTGGGGATGTTTTACGTAATGATACTTCAGATATCTTACAACTGGATTTATCAAGCCAGATAGCCAAGGCTATTGCAGATGAACCGACAATTTTAGCGCCTAAAATTAATAATATTTTTGTGTTAAAAGTAAAAGCTAAAGTTGTAGAGTTCGCTAGACCTTTCGGTCAATTAGCTATTGCTGCTTCGGCAGCGGGTTTGATGGTTTTAGGTGTACAAAGTAATGTTGCACAAAATAATGAAACTATTTTACCTAGCCAAATAGTCAAAACGATTCCTATGGCAGGTATTGCTGAACCGGTAAGCTTAAACTATCAACAACCAGATATTGCTTCACAAAAACAAGCTTTTATTGAACAACAACGTCGTTTTCATGCTTTACTCTCTGATCATAAACAACAAATAAAATTAGGTTCGCTTACTGTTAGTGCGAATAAAATTGATAATCAAAGTGAAATAAGCAGTCTTGACAAAAAAAAGGTAAATGAAAGTAATAAATGAAATTATTAAGTTATATTTTACTGCTGTTAAGCATCAGTCTTTCAGCAGTTGCTCAAGAAAGTGAACCCGCAAAGGTTTGGCTTGAACGTTTATCTAACTCATTAAATAAACTCAATTTTAGTACCTCCTTTGTTGTGGTTAAAAACAATCAAGCTCAGCCATATCATTGGTTTCATGGTGTTGATGAAAGCGGTCAAGAGCTCGAAATACTTTCTTTACTCAATGGTCCTCGCCGCGATATCTTACGTAAGGGCAATATAGTGAGTTATATTGAACCAGAACTTCCTCCTTACTCCGTTTCTTCTCAAAAAATTAGCGGTCCTATACCTGCTATTTTAGCGGGCGATATTTCTCAGTTAGAAACTATTTATGATTTTGTTTCTGTTGGCCGCAGCCGAATCTTAGGTCGTCCAGCACAATTGATCAGAATCGAATCGAAAAATGCTCACCGTTATGCTTATTGGCTTTGGTTAGATCAACAATCGAGTATGCTATTGAAGTTGTCTATTGTTACAAAGCAAGGTCAACCATTAGAACATATCCAATTTACTCATTTAGATATTACAGATAAACCATCAGAAAGTGTCTTACAGCTTCATGAAACAGATCTTCCTGTGTTAGTTGATATTCCTGTTGATTATCAAAAACAGCAACTGCTATGGGATGTAAATTGGTTGCCAGAAGGCTTCAAACAAATTAATTCTAATCGACACAAAATTTCACTGACTAAACAGCCGGTTGAATTTATGTTATTTAGTGACGGCCTCATAGATATTTCAATTTATGTTAATGCGAGTAAAGAAAAGCAACGTAATACTGATTTTGCAAAGGATGGAGCAACCTTGGTATTAAACCAAGTGAATGAAGGTATTGAAGTGAGTATAGTGGGTAAAATCCCTTCTAAAACGGCCAAAAAGATTGCTGATTCAATTACCATAAAACCACCCAAACTCCCATGATAGAAGAAAATGCTAGCGTTGTTTCTATTCACTTAGCTGCAAATGAAACCGGTGATGGTCTTGTTAGCAATAAAGTAACAGTAGAAAGTGAAATAAAATCAAGTTGCAGTGGTTGTAAGCAAGTTGACAATTGTGGCAGTGGACAAGTAGCTAAAGCTTTTCCACAACCTAAGCTTAGTTTAGATTTATATACAGATTTACCGGTGAAAATTGGTGATACGGTTGTTATAGGGCTATCTGATAAACATTTATTATTGTCAGCTTGGCAGGTTTATTTATGGCCATTGATAGGCTTAGTTATTGCTTCTTTTCTTGGACAATGGTTTGTTGAAAATGAAATATTTAATCATGAATTGATTGCGATAGCTTTTGGCGTTTTTGGTGGTTACTTAGGTTTCTGTCTAGCTCGGCATCAGCAAAAGCGTGGTAAATATTGTAATTTGTTAATTCCACGTATTCTTCGTATAAACCCTTCTTCAATAAATATTGTGGAAATTACTGATTAACACTCGCTATACACAGTGAACCGATATAGCTAATATAATTTTAAAATATAGTTTTAAACTATTGTTGAAGTTGACTTATAGTGTTAACTCGAAAATCTTAGTTACTACTTGATCTATTTATAATGCTATTAAACTCATTTCATTATCAAATTAACCCATAATGAGCTAGATTCATAAGCAGTGATTTTGAGTTTTGAATTGTAATTAACACTACAAGGAACTTTGTTATGCAGATAGATCAAAGAAAATATCCGCGTTATACAGCCCTAGATGTTCATGCTGTCATTACTATTTCACCTCCTCCGCCCGATGCATTGATTTCACTCGAAGGTATTGTGTTAGACATGAGTTACAAAGGAATTAAAATTAAATTAAACTCTGCGATGCCAGATGATATTCCAACGAGTAAAATTCTCATTAATATAGTGATGCCAAAATCGGGTTTACCCGTTAAAATACATGGTTTTATTCGACATATGAGTGGTGAGTCAGAATGTGGAATTAATTATCATGAAGATCACAGTGAAAATGAATTAAATCATTTGTTATTTGAATGCATCAAAGTGCATTAGTCCTAAATTTATTTGTATTGTCACACCTGAGATATCATGACGTAATAGGTCATTTTATTTCCCCATCTTTAGGGACTCGAAATATATATGCTTAA
Source organism: Alteromonadaceae bacterium (assembly GCA_041890515.1). Taxonomy (GTDB): domain Bacteria; phylum Pseudomonadota; class Gammaproteobacteria; order Enterobacterales; family Alteromonadaceae; genus Colwellia_A. Next base: position 59,262 of record JASDWX010000054.1, on the reverse strand, counting down.
CGATTTAACTAAACGAATAGCAAGTCATATTCCCATGCTTACTCTTCTTAATTAATGTAGAACTAACCTATTGATCGGTTGTGTTTATTAACTTAGTGTATATGTCCATTCAGTAGAGATTACCTACCGAAGTGTTTTTTATTGATGACCAACTAACGTGTGTTATTCATTGTACTCTTTAGTTGTAGGACTACTTCTGCTTAGGATTATTTAAGCTTACTACTTTGTGAAAAATGCTTTAATAAAGCCATTAAATTTTCAGATGTTAAAGGGAGAAAGTGAATGCAAGAACCTGATATACCACGTTGGCTATTGATTAGGGATATGTTGATTTTTCAAATTAAGTTAGCGATAGATGCCATGCGAGATTTGTTCTTAAGCCCCGTATCAATTATATGTGGTCTTGCTGATATTTTATTAGGGAATTCACTTTCCAAAAGTTATTTTTATAAATTAATGGGGCTTGGTCATCAATCTGATGCGTGGTTAAACTTATTTGGTAACCATAATAAGGACGATAAAAATAAAAATGTTGAAGGTAGTCAAGAAACTAAGCCGGATATGAATGTAGATCAATTATTTTCTCAAGTAGAATCCTTATTAAAAGATCAACATGGAAAAGGTGGCTTAACAGCTACAGCTAAAAGTAAAATTGATCGTTATCTTAATAAAATAGTCGATAATAAAGCGCCCTGAGAATAAATTATTTAGACAATAATAAAAATAAAATCATCTTATAAACGTTCCCTTTTATCGATTTTGAACAATGATAAATCACAAAGAAAGACGTTTAGTTTACTATTGCAAATGATGAATAGTCATTTAAACTCAACGGTTTATTTTTTTTGATGGCAAGTGAACAAAGTAATACCTTCCCAGAATCACCATTAAAATACCACCAAGCACTAATGCTGATGATTCAATTAAACGTAGGGTTATGAGTTCATGGGTAAAGATCACCCCTCCTGTAGCAGCAATTATTGGTACGAACAACTGAACAACAGCCGCTTGTGTGACAGATAATCCCTTAAGTGCTATATACCATAAAAAATAGCCTAACCCTGAAGCTATTGCGCCAGATAATACCGCAAGTACAATACCAGTATAAGTTAGATGAATATCGTTAAGCCCAAAAAATATAAGTACTAAAATAAAAGGAGAGGTTCTCAGGAAGTTGTATACGGTGTCACTAAGAGGGCTTTGGGATGTTCTGCCTAAAAGTGTATAGAATCCCCATGCCACTCCTGAAATTGTCATTAGCATGAAACCCATGAGTGACGGTGTTACTAAGTCAGGAATAATTAAATAAACAAAGCCCGAAAATGCAATTAATAAACCCAACCATTCTGAAATGTGAAGTTTATTTCCTGAAATTACACTCGTTATAATCATGGTTATTTGAACAGAACCAAAAAGAATTAATGCTCCAGTTCCGGTATCTAACGAAACATATCCAAATGAAAAAGCTATCGCATAAATAAATAGCATACTGGCGGCTAACCAACTTCCCTTGGATTTTAATTTTACATTGTTTGATTTTTCCGATAACTGCATTACAGCCATCAATATAATGATGCCAGAAATAAGACGTATAATTGTGAAACTGCTTGGGTCAATGGCATTTTCACCCAGTGCTAATCTACAGAGCACTGAGTTGGAGGCAAATGCTAAAAGAGCAAAGACTGTTGCAGCAATAATTTTTACAGGATTTATGTTCAAGAAGTAGGTCTCACCTTTTACATCATATCGTCGTATAAGTCGGTTTTGTCATATTTACAGTGTTACTAAAATAATACTCACTTATATGCTTTTATTAATAAAAAAGCCCAGAGTTTCTGGGCTTTGACATACATAAATTTTTAACGCTTATAAATTACTCTCCTTTAGGATTATAAATCCAAAGCGCGTTATTGGTATGTTTACTGGTATCTTCACCAATTAACACACGGCCATCATCCATAACCGCTAAATTATCGGGGTTTGATATGCCATTTACATCACACCTATTACCATCAGCGTCGCCGTCAGCATTATAAGCACCGCCAACAACTACCGGTTCCATTCGATTAACGTTATAGTCTGTTTGTACACCAAAACGATATACGGCACCACAATATGCTGATGAATCAAGCTGAATATCGCCAATTTCATCAACCATACCTTTACCTACTTCAGACATCGCAACATACATAAAAGGAACTGAACCACTGGCTACACCGTCATAATTAATTACTACACCTTCCATTTTTCGGAACTCAGTTGTTGCACCTTTGGCTTTAGCTGCGCGTAATGTCTCTAAAAATGCATAGCGGTCGTCACCTGTTCCGTTTGTAGCCCAATCATCGATTTCTGCTTGAGGGATATAACTGGTTTCACCTTCAATATAATCGGCTTCAGTAATACCATTATATGAATTTATCCACGTTTTAATTTCGGTATTATTACTGCTGCCTAATTCAATCCATTGAATATCGAAACCGGCTTTAGCAGGAGAACTTGTCGCATCTTGCGATAATTTTGCTGCATATAAAGTACCTGCGCTTAAATCACCAGCGTTGGTTGCAACAAACTTATAAAATGCTTTATTCGAACCATCGTCAGTCGTATAAACCGTTTTCCAGTCAGGCATTACTACCGAATTTTCATGCGCTACACGACCTAACGTGAAGTGTTTTAGGGGTGTAGGGCTGGTTGATGTAGGGTCTGTAATTTCAACGATATAACCGTAGTCATATGGGTTAGGCAATGTTGAACTGGCTAAGTAAGTTTGTAGGTTTTTAACATCAGGGTAACTCGGGTATCCGTCTAAATATTCCGTGTTATTCCATTGTTCTGTGTTTTCGGCTTCGTAATTTTCTTCAGACGTTAATGGCGTGTTCCAAGGTGACAAAGTACCAAAACAATTAATAATCGTACCTAATACAGCTGAAAAATCGACGTTGATTGCATCACCTATTGTCCATGTGCCACTGTCTTCTTTTGATAATTCAATACGGCTCATCGCACCGGGACGATCTTCCCATGCTGTGAATAAATAGCCGGTATCGCCATTCGCTGAGGTTGGTACAAATGCATTGAAATCTGGATCTTGAGATTGTTTGATTGCTGTAGCATTATCTGAAGTATTAATAGATCCTAAACCATGGGGTAATTGATTATTGAATGTATCACCCGCTTGACCCAATACTTGATAACTTCCTGCAACGACACGTACCGCGAGTTTTTCAGTATCAGTTGTAGGAGCAGATAAACTTTCAGTCATAGGGTCAAGTGTACTCCAGTCAAAACCTGTTACGACACCTACTTGTGCTGGAGTTTCATTACCTAATAAGTCAGAAGGGTGTTGAACATTGAAAAAAAGTTCATCGTTGTCCGTTAAGAACATACCTGTTATCTCTGCACCTACTGGCACAGTCGCTAAGCGAGTTAATTTCGCTGCAGCTGTCAAGTTTTGGCCATTAGTACCATCAGTTCCATTCACTCCGTTTGTACCATTGCTACCTGCAATACCATTTGTACCGCTCGAACCATTTACACCATCAGTGCCATTGTCTCCACCACATGCGGTTAACATTGAGGTACCAAGTATCACGGTTATTAATGCAGCTATTTTTCTTTTTCTTAGATTAAGCATTTTATTTCCCTAAAAGTTATTTGTAAAAACGCTATTAAATTAAGCTTGGGGTGTGACAGTTCAATGACTACTTTTTGACTTAATTGTTAAGGTAATATGAGAATTATCGTCAAATAACTGTAATGAAGTCATCGTATAATTTGTTGATTATATTAATTAAATGGTTGTAAAAATGATGAGAAATAATATTTTGATCTTAAGTTTATCGATGTTTTTTATCTTTATTGGCTTTTCTGCTTTATCCCAAAGTAAAAAGGTAAATATCGAGCTTTTGCCTACTGTTAGCGCAAGTGACATTATTATACCGACAATAAATGGCAGTATTAATGAAGAAGCTCCCATTCCACCTCAGTGCTATACCAAAACTGAAAGTAGTAATAACCCCTGTTATACCTGTCACCAAACTTATAATTTATCTGAAGATGAAAGTTACCGGAATAATTTACGAAATGACGGTGTTAACCAAGGGCTTTACAATTTTTCAGATGAAGGTGAAACAAACAGTTGGAAAAACTTATTTGTTAACCGTGAACCATGGATAAAGAGAATATCTGATGAGCAAATCGCTCAATACATAGATCAAGACAATTACAGTGAGCTATCGGGGAAATTGAAAGAAGCGAAATGGAAAGGCTTTATTCCGGACTTGAAAAACTATCACCTTTCCAAAGACGCATTTAACGATAAGGGTATAGCAAAAGACGGCACCGCTTGGGTCGCTTTTAATTACAAACCTTTTCCTGGTACTTTTTGGCCAACAAATGGAGCTACCGATGATGTATTAATTCGTCTCTGCAGAATTTAGACAACTCAATGGTCAGTACAATGAAGATATTTATTTACTTAATCTTTCTTTAGTGGAAATGAGCATTAAAGCATTAGCTGAAATAGATATTTTTCCGACAGATGAAATTCAGATCAATAGAGATTTAAACCTTGATGGTGAATTATCAACTGGCGTTGAGTTGTTAATGGCTCAAAAATATTTTGTAGGCGACGCAAATCAAATTAAAGTGCCACGTCAGCAGTATCCTGTTAATACAGAAATTATGCACTCTGTGCGATATGTAGGTATTGATGATAAAGGTGAAACCTATATTCCTCAACGTATGAAAGAATTACGTTATATGACTAAAACACAATTGTTAAATGACTCAGCAATAGATAGTGCTTATCGGCGTGAACGTAAAGAGAAACTGGATGAACAATTACCTAATTATATTCGTGTTAACGAGCGTGGTTTTAATAATAAATTTGGTTGGCTCATTCAAGGCTATATTGAAGATTATAATGGTGAATTAAGACCACAATCTTATGAAGAAACCTTTTATTGTATGGGCTGCCATTCAGCAATCGGAACTACTATTGACCAAACATTCGCTTTCCCGCGAAAAATTACGGGCAGAGCAGGTTGGGGCTATATTGATTTGAAAGGCATGAAAGATGCGCCATCTAAAGGACAATCGGAAGGCGAAATTTTACAGTACTTGCAAATTAATGGAGGAGGTAATGAGTTTAGAGAAAACATGGAGATGCGTAATAAATGGTATAAAGCTGATGGGTCTGTTGATAAAGATAAAGTAAAAGAAGCGGATGTATATGAGCTCATTACTCCATCAAAAAAACGTGCTTATGCAATGAATAAAGCGTACACCCAAATAGTGAGAACACAGAGCTTTATCCATGAGCGAGATGTAAACATTACACCCGCAATTAATGTTCATAAAACGATAGATGAATCAGTTGCACCTTTAAAACCAGAACATCGTGTAGAAGGGTGGGATATTCGTTTAGACTGGGAAAAGAAGTCTGTAAATATAAACAACTGATTGAGGTTTAGGATCTGTTAATCCAATTTTAGTCACCGAATTATTTTTCAATCGGTGGCTAAACTCATGTACCTATTTTAATAAATTAATACCTCTTTTTATTATTTAAAATGAAGTGAGATCAATACAAAAGTGTATTTTTTAACACTTATAAGTGTCCAACCTTAACTAATATAACGGTTTCTTCTTCAACATAAGGATGGTGACTGCTCATATGTGGGCTTCTTAACCAGCTTTCTGTGGGATAACGGCCGTGTTCATCAAGGAATTCTCCGCTAATCACAAAAATTTCTTCTCCACCAAAATGTTGATGTGGTTGAAAGCGTTCTCCTCTAGGCCACTTTACCAGCGCCGTTGATTCACCTTTATAATTGTGAAGTGGCATAACTTGCAAGTTCCCCATACCTTGTGACCAAACTGTATTTTTAGTGTCAATAACAACATGTTCATTATCACCCACTTGGAACTGGTGAAGCTTAACTAATAATGTGCAACCTTCTTTACTAAAAGGGGCATGTTTGAACCCTTCAGGGTTACGAAAATAAGTGCCTGCGAGATAGTCGCCCGTGTGATCAGAGAATGTACCTGATAAGACAAGAATTTCTTCGCCTAAAGGGTGATCATGTTTACTAAAACTAGCACCAGCTTCAAATTTAACAATACTTGTTGCATGACCTCTTTCAGCATCCTCTCTGGCTAAAGGTTTACGCGAAACGCCGGAATGAGGGCTCGCAACCCAAGGTTGTAGCTGTGTATTAATGAATACTTTTTCAGTGAAGTTCATGTTGAGCATTTTTTTACCTTAACGGTTGAAATATAATGAATAAGGCTACATAACCGTCACTATTGATAGCATTATAATATCCATTATAATATCCATTATTAAATACTAGCCCAAGTATGAACAAAAGGGTTTAGTAAGTACCTTTATGGATAATAAAATCATTAGATTTTAAGAGAGTCAGCTGCAGAAAAATCTGCGCGCATAGTTGAAACAAATGTGGAGTGGAAATGGCGAGGAGTGTGGAAGGGTTAACGACAAAGGTGCTAAATGCTTGCTTAAATCGAAATATAGCGTTTGGGATTATTGCACGAGTAACCTTCAATCAAACGCCACAATGAGTTTCATTGAAGGTTACTCATTTTAGATATAAATTTAGGTGATTATTAATTGAACTAGAAAGCTTCAAATTGAAATCGATAAAATTAATGACTGAGGTTCATTCAAAATTTTATAATTAGCTTTATTTATTAAACGTATTAAGACATAAATATTCCCCCGTTTTCTATAATTTAACTGAAATGTTAATATCGAATTTAAACGGCTGTTTGAAGCTTTAACTCTAAAATAGTACTTGGAAAACACATCAATCTAATCTATCTTCTCTTTACAAAATCTAATTTTTTTGGTATTTTTACACCACTTTTTTGATTGGTAAGACCAATTTACCTTTTGTTTTTTTTTGAATGGTTTGTAGAGAGGGATTAACCGCTATCTATAATCGATTCTTACTTTAGGCCAATAAAAATATAGGCTGGGCTGTTATTTATGACATTGTCAGGTATCCAAAAGCCAGTCAAGCAAGCAAAGTTGTCGGATGTAATATTACGACAATTAGAAACTTTGATTCTTGAAGGTAGCTTGCAGGCAGGTGAAAAATTACCACCAGAACGAGAATTAGCGAAACAATTTGATGTGTCTCGTCCATCACTGCGCGAAGCAATACAAAAATTAGAAGCGAAAGGTTTGGTGAATCGTCGTCAAGGTGGAGGCACCTTTGTGAGTGACCAGATTTTATCGGGGTTGTCTGATCCCCTATTTGAATTAATGTCGCACAGTAGTGAGTCACAATTTGATCTCTTAGAGTTTCGACATGGTATTGAAGGTATGTCCTCATATTATGCGGCGATGCGAGGAACCGAAAGTGATTTTGCAGTAATACAAAAAAAGCATGACAGTATTGGCAATGCTCAATTAGAAAACGATGTGCGTTTAGAGGCTGAAGCTGTTTTTGATTTTTATTTAGCTATTTGTGCAGCATCACATAATGCAGTGACTTTACATTTAGCACGCAGCATGTCGAGTTTGTTGATTGACAATATAGAACAAAACTTAACAGTTTTAGCAAAACGGCCTGATATATTTGCACAAATGGCTGAATTTCGAAAACGCTTGTTGGACGCAATTATTAGTGGACAGCCTCAAAAGGCTTGGGGAGCAAGTCATCGTCACCTCGCTTTTATAGAGGAAGTTCTGCTTAAAATGACACAAGAAGATAGCCGCATGGAAAGATCAATGCGAAGAATGCAACGAAGTGAATATTAAATAGAAAAAATAAGATGAAAAAATAACCGTTTAACGATAGCTTTAAAGACAAGTAAAGCATGTAATTATGCGAAATTTGACTATCGTTAAGCACACAATTTAACTTTATACTCACTAACTATTGGAGACTAAGTAATTATGTCTGAGCTCCCAAAAATTGATTTAGATTCATTGGAAACCCAAGAGTGGTTAGAATCTATGGATTCTATTCTTGAAAACGAAGGTCCAGATCGTGCACATTTCATTTTAGAAAAACTTATTGACCGCGCTCGTCGAAGTGGCACACATTTACCCTTTGAAGCTAAAACAGCTTACGTAAATACGATTCCTCCTGGGCAAGAGCCTAATATGCCAGGCGATCAGACTATTGAAGCACGTATTCGTGCTGCAATACGTTGGAACGCTTTAGTGGTAGTACTTCGTGCATCTAAAAAAGATTTAGATCTTGGTGGTCATATTGGAAGTTTTGCTTCTTCTGCAATGCTTTACGATGTTGGTTTTAATCATTTCTTCAGAGCAGCTTCTGAAAAAGACGGTGGTGATTTTATTTTCGCACAAGGGCATATCTCTCCAGGTATTTATGCTCGTGCCTTTTTAGAAGGGCGTTTAACTGAATCGCAAATGAATAACTTCCGTCAAGAGTGCGACGGCAAAGGTTTGTCTTCTTACCCACATCCTCATTTGATGAAAGATTTTTGGCAATTTCCGACTGTTTCAATGGGCTTAGGTCCATTACAAGCTATTTATACTGCACGCTTCCTTAAATATTTAACGGATCGTGGCATTAAAGATTGTTCAGCTCAACGTGTTTACTGTTACTTAGGCGATGGCGAAACTGATGAGCCAGAATCATTAGGCGCTATTGGTTTAGCTTCTCGCGAAGGATTAGACAACTTAACGTTTGTTGTTAACTGTAACTTACAACGTTTAGATGGTCCTGTTCGTGGTAATGGCAAAATCATTCAAGAACTTGAAGGTACTTTCCGTGGTGCTGGCTGGGAAGTTGTTAAAGTTATCTGGGGTTCTTATTGGGATGCACTTATTGCCCGTGATACTTCAGGAAAACTATTACAACTGATGGAAGAAACCGTTGATGGTGAATACCAAAACTGTAAAGCAAAGGGGGGTAAATACACGCGCGAAAACTTCTTCAACAAATACCCTGAAACAGCAGCATTAGTTGCGAATATGTCTGACGAAGATATTTATCGTTTGAACCGTGGTGGACACGACCCAGTTAAAGTTTACGCTGCTTATAAAAAAGCGATAGAAACTAAAGGTCGTCCAACCGTCATTCTAGCGAAAACAGTGAAAGGTTTTGGTTTAGGTGCCTCAGGCGAAGCGTTAAATGTTGCTCATAACGTGAAAAAAATGGATGTTGAATCTATTAAACTTTACCGTGACCGTTTTAATATGCCCATTAGTGATGATGAAATTGCTGATTTACCTTTCTATAGATTTCCTGAAGACAGCGAAGAATTCAAGTACATGAAAGCGCGCCGTGAAGCTTTAGGTGGCTCTCTACCTGCTCGTCGCGTGCAAGCAGATGAAAGTTTAGAGATTCCACCACTTAAAGTTTTTGATGCAATTTTGAAAGGTTCAGGTGAACGTGAAGTTTCTTCAACCATGACATTTGTTCGTGTCTTAAATGCTTTATTGAAAGATAAGAAAATTGGTAAACGTATTGTGCCAATTATTCCTGATGAAGCGCGTACTTTTGGTATGGAAGGTTTATTCCGCCAAGTAGGTATCTATGCTAATGAAGGACAAAAATACATTCCTCAAGATGCTGACCAAGTTGCTTATTATCGTGAAGATAAAAAAGGCCAGGTATTACAAGAAGGTATTAATGAATTAGGTGCTATGGCATCTTGGGTCGCTGCAGGTACGTCTTACTCTACTTGTAATGCCACGACTATTCCATTTTACATATACTACTCAATGTTTGGTTTCCAACGTGTCGGTGATTTAGCCTGGGCTGCTGGCGATAGCCAAGCTAAAGGGTTTTTATTAGGTGCTACTGCCGGTCGTACCACATTGAACGGTGAAGGTTTACAACATCAAGATGGCCATTCACATGTTCAAGCGGGTTTAATCCCTAACTGTGTAACTTACGATCCAACTTATGGGTATGAGATTGCTGTAATTGTTCGTGATGGTTTACGCCGTATGTATGAAAATAACGAAAACATTTTCTACTACATGACGTTGATGAACGAAAATTACCAGCATCCTGCAATGCCTGATACTAAAGATGTTGCTGATGAAATTATTAAAGGTATTTATAAGCTTGAAACTGTTCCTGCGAAGAAAGCGGCGAAAAAAGCTAAAGTGAATGTTCAGTTGATGGGGTCAGGCACTATCTTGGAAAAAGTACGTGAAGCGGCACAAATTTTAAGTGCAGATTATGGTATTTCAAGTGATGTTTACTCGGTAACTTCATTTAATGAATTAACACGCGATGGTCAAGACGTAGCACGTTGGAATATGCTTCACCCTGAAAGTGAGCAAAAACAAGCCTACATTTCTTCTGTTATTACTAGAGAAAATGGTCCAGCGATTGCGGCAACGGATTACATTAAAAACTATTCAGAACAAGTTCGTGCTTACATTGACACTGAGTATCGTTGTTTGGGTACTGATGGGTTTGGTCGTAGTGATAGTCGCGCTAATTTACGTACACATTTTGAAGTGAATGCGGCTTATGTCGTTGTTGCTGCGTTATTTGAATTAGCTAATCGTGGTGATGTTGAGCGTTCAGTTGTTACCGAAGCAATTAAACGCTTTGATATAGATACTGAAAAACTTAACCCACTTTACGCTTAACAGGTTTGGAGAATTATTATGTCAGATAGTCAAAAAATTCTAGTCCCTGATGTTGGTGGCGATGAAGTTGAAATTATAGAAATTTGTTTTGCGGTTGGTGATGACGTTGAAGCAGACGAAGGTATTGTTACTGTTGAAACTGATAAAGCATCAATGGATATTCCTGCACCGTTTGCAGGTAAATTATCCGCATTACTCGTTAGCGTTGGCGATAAAATTAAAGAAGGAGATGTTATTGCTGAAATGACATCTTCATCGATAAGTGTTGAAGCATCAGCTCCAGCTCCAGCTCCAGCTGAAGCGCCAGTAGCTGCTGCGGATGAACCAACTCCAGCACCAGTCGCGGATGAAGCTCCTGTAGCTGCAGACTCTGCGACAAGCGAAATAATTGATGTGGCTGTTCCTGACATTGGTGAAGACGGTGAAGTAGAAATTATTGACGTTTTAGTAAATGTTGGTGATGTGATTGAAGTTGAAGACGGTTTAATTACGTTAGAAACAGATAAAGCAACCATGGATGTTCCATCATCGCATGCAGGTACCGTTAAAGAAGTATTGGTAAGCGTTGGTGGAAAAGTAAAGCAAGGCTCCATTGTCATTAAACTTGAAACATCAAGTGGCGCACCTGTTGAAGTGATTTCTGCACCTGTAGCAGAAAAAGTGGTTGAAGCGCCAAAAGCTAAACCGGCAAAAGCTGCAAAAGCAGCACCTGTTCCACATCATCCTCAAGCGGGTAAAGTGGCTTCATCTGGCAGTATTTATACGTCTCCATCAATTCGTCGTATTGCGCGTGAGTTTGGTGTTGATTTAACCTTAGTAAAAGGCACAGGTAACAAAGGGCGTATTTTAAAAGAAGATGTACAGTCTTACGTGAAATATGAACTTTCTCGCCCTAAAGCCAATGCGGGCAGTTCAGTTTCTGCTGGCGAAGGTGGTTTACAAGTTGTGAGCGCTAGAGTGATAGACTTCTCTAAATTTGGTGAAATTGAAACTAAACCTTTAACGCGTATTCAAAAAATATCAGGTCCATTCTTACATCGCAACTGGGTAACTATTCCACATGTTACACAATTTGATGAAGCTGATATCACTAATGTCGAAGCGTTCCGTAAAGAACAAAACGTAATTTGTGAAAAGAAAAAGCTGGGCTTTAAAATTACACCTCTCGTGTTTATTTTGAAAGCGGCGGCAGATGCTTTACGTGAATTTCCTGCGTTTAACTCAAGCTTGAGTGAAGACGGTGAAAGCTTAATTCTTAAAAAATATATTCACATTGGTGTTGCTGTTGATACGCCGAACGGCTTAGTAGTTCCGGTTGTGCGTGATGTTGACCAAAAAGGTATACATCAATTATCTCGTGAGCTTTTAGAGATCAGTATGAAAGCACGTGACGGCAAATTAAAAGCGTCAGACATGCAGGGTGGTTGTTTTACAATATCTAGCCTTGGTGGTATCGGCGGCACGGCATTTACGCCAATCGTTAATGCACCAGAAGTTGCTATTTTAGGTGTTTCAAAATCAGAAATGAAACCAAAATGGAATGGTAAAGATTTTGCGCCTAAACTTATGTTGCCATTATCTATGTCATACGACCATCGTGTAATTGACGGCGCACTCGCTGCGCGCTTTACAGTGCATTTAGCGAGTGTAATGTCTGATATTCGTCAATTGATCTTATAATTGACGAATTTGTAAAAAGTGAGAATGCTCAGTAGCACCTCACTTTTTACACCTTTGTCAAAGAAGGTGTGATTAATGATGGCACTTTGGTGTGAGTTTAAGTAAAATTCCGTTCAGAAAATCTATAATAAATTTATATTTGTTGCGCACCATAGATGGAAAGCGACAAATCACAATACAACAAGTTAATTTGAGGTAAACATGAGTAACGAAATCAAAACTCAAGTAGTAGTACTAGGTTCAGGTCCCGGCGGTTATTCTGCGGCATTTCGTGCAGCAGATTTAGGTTTAGACGTAGTATTAATTGAAAGCCGTAAAACATTAGGTGGCGTTTGTTTAAACGTGGGTTGTATCCCATCAAAAGCATTGCTTCATGTTGCTAAAGTTATTGATGATGCCGCTGCCATGGCTTCTCACGGCGTTACATTTGGTAAACCAGAAATCAATTTAGATAAAATTCGTGACTGGAAAGATAGCGTAGTCTCTCAACTTACTGGCGGCTTAGGTGGAATGTCTAAAGCACGTAAAGTGACTACAGTTTATGGTTACGGTAAGTTCACTTCAGATAAAACGATTGAAGTTGAAGGCAATGACGGCGAAAAAACGACGGTTACTTTTGATAATGCTATTATCGCCGCGGGTTCCTCTGTTATCGATTTACCTTTTATTCCAAATGATGACCCACGCGTTATTGATTCAACAGGTGCTTTAGAGCTTCATGATATTCCTGATGAAATGCTCGTATTGGGCGGTGGTATTATCGGTCTCGAAATGGGGACGGTATACAGAGCATTAGGTGCTAATGTTTCAGTGGTTGAATTTGCTGACCAATTAGTGCCGGCTGCTGATAAAGACATTGTTAAAATTTATACTAATTTCAACAAGAAAAACTTCAACATTATGTTATCTACTAAAGTGGTTGCCGTTGAAGCTAAAGTTGACGGTTTATACGTTACTTTTGAAGGTAAAAAAGCACCAGCAGAACCTGTGCGTTACGACAAGATTTTAGTTGCTGTTGGCCGCAAGCCAAATGGTCACTTAGTTGCTGCTGACAAAGCAGGTGTTAATGTTGATGAGCGTGGTTTTATCAACGTAACTAATGAGCTACGTACCAACGTTCCACATATTTTTGCGATTGGTGATGTTGTTGGTCAACCTATGCTTGCACATAAGGCGGTTCATGAAGCCCATTGTGCAGCAGAAGTTATCTCAGGTAAGAAACATACCTTTGAACCACGTTGTATACCTTCTGTTGCTTATACTGATCCAGAAATGGCTTGGACAGGCGTAACAGAGACTGAAGCTAAAGAACAAGGTTTAAACATTGAAGTTGCTAACTTCCCTTGGGCTGCTTCTGGACGTGCTATCGCTTCTGGTCGAACTGAAGGTAAAACTAAGTTAATCTTTGAAAAAGAAACTGGCCGTATTCTTGGTGGTGCTATTGTTGGAATCAATGCTGGCGAAATGCTGGGTGAAATTTGTTTAGCCGTTGAAATGGGCGCTGACGCTGAAGATATTGGTTTAACCATTCATGCTCACCCAACATTGAATGAATCTATCGGTTTAGCGGCTGAAATTTTTGAAGGTTCAATTACTGATTTGCCAAATGCTAAAGCAGTAAAGAAAAAGAAATAACTATTAATTGAAATGATTTAGTATTTTATAAAAACCAGCATTTATGCTGGTTTTTTGTTTTATAATACGCATCATTTTCAAAAAAGGATTTACTATGCGCTTACCCACTACTATTATGATGAGTGTAGCTTTATCAGCTTGCAGCAATATTGATAGAGAGAATGGTGCACCACAATGGGATTTTGATCACAAGCTTCAATTTGAACAAACTAAATTATCTGAAAATAAATATCACTTACGGGTGAGTCCAAAGTCAGATATTCACTTTGATCAGCTCGCTACCTTTATGATGAGACAATCTTACAAGGTTTGTGGCACTTATGGTTTTACTATTAAGGTATTAAAGGGAATTGAAAAATTTGAGGACAGGCGATCATTGCCAAATTTAATGATGCCTTCTCTTTCAGCAAATATAGAATGCCCCAGCAAGTAGTACAATTCTATTTTGAATATGAATACGAAGATTCATACCGTGATGAGTAAGAAAGTAAAAAGGGTTACTTTTATAAGTAACCCTTTTTGCTTGCGCTATTTAATATCTTAAATAGCGATTCTAGTTAGCTTTATACTACTGTAATCGGTACTGCTGGTGCAGTGTACTTAGTCGTCATCTCATGCGTAGGAGGAGCGAATCGAGTTAAATCGATACCCTCTACTGCTGACTTGTACTCTTCGATTGAAGGGAAACGACCAAGCATCGTTGAAAGAACAACTAACGGTGTAGAGCCAAGAAGTGATTCACCTTTCTTCTCTGCAGTATCTGCTACGACGCGACCTTGGAACAAACGCGTTGACGTAGCAATAACCGTATCACCGGGTTCAGCTTTTTCTTGGTTACCCATACATAAGTTACAGCCTGGGCGCTCAAGGTACATGATGTTTTCGTACTTAGTACGTGCAGCATTTTTAGGTACAGCATCGTCAAATTCGAAACCAGAATATTTTTGTAAAATATCCCAGTCACCTTCAGCTTTAAGTTCATCAACAATGTTGTATGTTGGTGGTGCAACAACTAATGGTGCTTTAAATTCTATCTTGTTACCTTGCGCTTCCATATTACGGAACATTTGAGCGATGATTTGCATATCACCTTTGTGAACCATACAAGAACCAACAAAACCTAAATCGACTGATTTATCAGCGTAGTATGAAACAGGGCGAATAACATCATGGGTGTAACGTTTAGAAGCATCGTCGTTGTTTACATCTGGATCAGCAATCATTGGCTGGTCGATAATATCTAAATCAATCACCACTTCTGCGTAGTAAGTAGCGTTATCATCTGGTGCTAATGCAGGAGTTTTACCTGATTTAATGCCTTCGATGCGTTTGTCAGCTAATGCGAGTAAACCGTTAAGTGTTTTCGCTTCGTTTTCCATACCCTTGTTGATCATTATTTGGATACGGCTCTTGGCAAGCTCAAGTGATTTAATTAACGTTTCATCTTCAGAAATACAAATTGAGGCTTTTGCCTTCATTTCTGCAGACCAATCAGTAAAGGTAAATGCTTGGTCAGCGAGTAAAGTACCAATATGTACTTCAATGATACGACCTTGGAAGACATTTTCCCCACCAAATTGCTTAAGCATTTGGGCTTGAGTCGCATGAACTACATCACGGAAATCCATGTGGCCTTGCATGTTACCTTTAAAAGTAACTTTTACAGACTCAGGGATCGGCATAGCCGATTCACCGGTGGCTAGTGCGATTGCTACTGTACCCGAGTCAGCTCCAAAGGCGACACCTTTAGACATACGAGTATGTGAGTCACCACCAATGATGATGGCGCGATCGTCTACTGTGATATCGTTTAGTACTTTATGAATAACATCAGTCATTGCATGGTAAACGCCTTTCGGATCACGTGCAGTAATAAGACCAAACTTGTTCATGAATGCCATGAGCTTAGGAATGTTAGCTTTAGCTTTGCTATCCCAAACGGATGCGGTATGACAACCAGACTGGTATGCACCGTCTACTAGTGGAGAAATAGTCGATGCTGCCATGGCTTCAAGTTCTTGACATGTCATAGGACCTGTCGTGTCTTGAGAGCCAACAATGTTCACTTTAACGCGAACATCTGAGCCTGCATGTAATGGTGTGTTCGATGTTACACCAACAGCATTGTTATTAAAGATTTTTTCAACAGCTGTTAAACCTTGACCTTCATGTGAAATTTCTTTTGAAGTTGCATATACAGGGGGGGTTGCTATGCCAAGTGCTTGTGCAGCGAACGTTTGTAATTTCTTACCAAATGTTACCGCGTAAGAACCGCCTGCTTTCATGAACTCTACTTTCTGTGGTGTAAAGGCGGAAGATATATCCGCAAGTTCTTTATCACCGTTATATAATTTCTTCGCTTTGGTATCAATAGTTAACACTGTGCCAGTTGCTACTGAGTAGGCTTCTTCTAAAACTGCATCACCATTTGCATCAACAACTGCGTTCCCACTTGCATCTACTTTCTTAACCCAGTTTTTAAGGTCAAGGCCAATACCGCCAGTTACATCAACGGTTGTTAAGAAGATTGGCGAAATACCATTAGTACCAGCAACTACCGGTGCAATGTTAATAAACGGTACGTATGGGCTTGCTTTTTTGCCTGCCAATAGTGCAACGTTGTTAACGCCCGACATACGAGATGAACCAACACCCATAGTGCCTTTTTCAGCAATTAACATCACTTTTGAATTAGGATGCTTAACTTGTAATGCGAGTATTTCTGCTTGAGCTTCTGGTGTGCTCATGCATTGACCATGCAATTCACGGTCAGCACGAGAATGGGCTTGATGACCAGGAGAAAGTAAATCAGTTGAGATATCCCCTTCACCGGCAATATAAGTCACCACGTCAATTTTTTCGGCTATATCAGGTAACTTAGTGAAAAATTCTGCTTGTGCATAACTTTCTAAAATATCTTTCGCATTCGCATTGCCTGCTTTAAAAGACGCTTCAAGGCGAGCTGTATCAGCTTCATATAAAAATACTTGCGTTTTTAATACACTTGAGGCTTGAGCAGCTAACGCAGCGTCGTCACCTAATGCAAGATCGAGTAATACTTCAATAGAAGAACCGCCTTTCATGTGAGATAACAATTCAAACGCAAATGTTGGGGTAATTTCTGCTACTACTGATTCAGCTAGAATGATTTCTTTTAGAAAAACAGCTTTTACACCGGCAGCACTTGTTGTGCCCGGTAAAGTGTTATAAATAAAGAAGTTAAGGGAATCTTCACGATGCATATTTCCTGAATCTTTAATCTGAGCAATAATTTCAGATAATAAATCGGCAGTATCAATTGGCAAAGGGGCCAATTTAAGCTCGGTTTTACGACTTTCAATTTCTTTGATGTACTCTAAATATAGACTCATTCGATACTCTCTCTGACTTGATATGCTAATAAGATTTTAATTAGCAGTGTAAAATTTTGTGTATATTCTACCTGATTTTCTATCGACTACTAATCACTTGATTAAATAAGCACTATTCATGCAGTGTATAGCTGGTAGAAGTAAAAGTTATATTGCTTGTATTTAATTCGTTACTCGTTGATAATATGGTAAAAATAAATGTCGTCTTAAAATTTATCATCAAAGTCTAACTTGTTACTTGCTCATGATTATCTCTATTTAATACTTCAGTCATAGCGATAGATGCTTTTTAACTTTCACGCAAGCCTAAAAAAATGTGCTGTTGAGTTTCACTCTGAGGATCTTATTCGGTTTTATTTCTTTTATAGAAGGTTGCGAAGCTTTTTTACGTGGGGGGTATTTGATCTTTCTTTATGTTACTTTAACAAGGACAGCTTGTTTTTTTCAATCGTTTTATAATAGATGAAACTAAGAATAGGTTTCTTTGGTTAAATGCTTTATTGGGTTATCTGTTGTGCTAGTTAGCAATAAAACAACAAGTAAATAGAGAATAAGCAATATAGACATGGAAAATTTATAACCTTGCATTGTAAAACTCTTTGTAGATGATTTTTACTGCTGTGAAATAAAGCATAAAAAATAATGTAAGTTCCTCATCTTGATATAAGTTTTATTGCGTTAAGTTGTTCGAATCACTTTATATATTTACCAACTCGCTTTCGCTTCACTTTCATATAAGCGCCACACAAAACCAATGCCGATGCTATAGGTGATGTTTTTTTCATAGAGCGGACTATTTTTATTAGCTGCACCTTGATGAAGTTGCGCTGAGCCTGTTAAAAATCCTCGGATATTTTTGCGAATTGGAAATGAAAAGCCAAGAGAAAGTTCAGCGCCTAAATAACCACCTTTAGCGTCATATTGCACTCGTTTTTCTTTTGAAAATTCAGGATCAACCTGATAGAAATAATCTTGTAATTTTTCGGTAGAAAAGTTCAAGCTGAACGCTGCCCTTAAGCTAGCTTCTTTAAAGAGCACACCACGTTGTTGGTATGAAAGAGTCGGCTCTATAACAAACCCTCGGTCATCTATTCGATTGAAGTCAGTAGAAAATACAGCCCTTGCTTGTAAACGAGCTTTTAACCTTCCATCGCCACCTTGAGTAAATGTGAAGTCTTTAATCCTATAAATTAATTGAGGGCCAACTTCAAAGAGAAAATCTAATTTTGGCATGCCTGACCGAGACGAATTGTCTTCACTGTCAGCAGAAAATGCACCACCAAAAGATAGATCTAATTCAAAATCACTCGTTTCCACCACAACTGCACGTAAGCCATTTTCACCGCCAACGCGAAATACATCGCCTCTATAAACCACATATGGAGCTGCTAAGGCAATGAGGTTTCGTTCGCTTGATGCTGGGTAATTAGCGACTTCAATAGCGCCTCCTCCAACACCAAACTCCCATAAAGGTTGGCTTTCATTTATACTTTCAAAGCCGGTGAGTTCGCGAACCGGTGACTCATCTCCTTCGTTAGCTATGGCAGGAAATATAAAAAATACAGACATAAAAATGACTAAGGGCAACAATTTAAAGAAAGACATTCTACAACCTTGATAAGACTAAATAAATATTTCAAGTCCATCATAATTCATTGAATAAGGTTATTAAAACTTTTTTATATAAATGAGTAATCTAAATTTAGCCACGAACAGAGCAATTCTGGTTTGAAAAAGATCATTATAATAACTATTTATATGTTAACGATTAGTGATTATTATGTTTATGTGTTGAACTGCAAGCCATTAAATGGCAGTATTACGGCCGAAACAAACTTAAAATAAAGGACTATATCATTGAACATTAAGCAGATATTTTTAGTATTAAGTTGTATTGCTTTGTCAGCATGTACATCTTCAACTAGAAGTACAATTAATACACCTGTGAATCAACTTCCACAGACAAGTCAAATCTTAGCTCAAGCACCTGAAAAGTCACTCAAACGAATAGTAGCAATAAGTCGCTTTAGTGATGAAACAAAACGTGGTAATAGCTTCTTAGTCGATAAAAACAACAATAGAATCGGAAAACAAGCATCAGATATCCTATCTGCTCGTTTAACTGAAAGTGGTAAGTTTTTAATGCTCGAACGTTCGGATTTAGCCGCGTTGGACAATGAAAATAAACTTAACGGTGATACACAAAGTACCGTTGCCGCAGATTTTATGATCATAGGTTCAGTATCTGAATACGGACGTTCTACAACAAGTGAGGTCGGTGTTTTTTCAAGAAACAAAATTCAAAAAGCTAACGTCACTGTCAATATTCGTTTAGTGAATACTAAAACTTCTCAAGTGGTTTATTCTGAAGAAGCTACAGGTGAGGCTTTATCTGAAGCAAACCATGTTTTAGGGGTAGGTGAGCGAGCTGGCTACAATACCTCTCTTGATGATAAAGCTCTTTCGGCGGCTATCTCTAAGTTAGTATCAAATATAATGGAAAACCTTTTAGATTCTCCTTGGCAGGCATACTTCCTTAGTAATGAATATAATCAATTATTTATGTCTGGTGGCGAAGAACAAGGAATAAATCGTAATGATAAATTTCAGGTTTTACAAAAAGGTAAAAAAATAAAAAATCCTCAAACAGGCAGTTTTATTGAACTTCCAGGTAAAAAAGTTGCGACAATCCAAGTGTTAGATTTTATTGGTAAAGGTCTTAACTCACTCAGTATTACAGAGTTAGTTTCTGGCAGTATTGACGATAGTAAGCTCAATGATTATTTAATCAGAGAATTATAAGGATATATGTTGTGTTAAAAATTATATTTACATTTGTTTTTTCAGTTTTAATTTTTGGTTGTAGCACTCATTTTGAGTCTACAAATCAAGTTAACGATTCTGCATTCCTCCAACTTGAAGGGAATTTCTTAAACACTCAATTAACTTTAGATAAAGGGACGCCAATTGAGCTAACGGAAGATTATATAAAAACATTTTCATTAAATGGAAAAGAGGTTACTCGTTTTCCTATATCCACAGGTAAGCATACTTTAACAGTCACTCGTTCAGGTACTGTAATCGTTAACCGCGTTATTTATGTATCAAATTCAAATACTTTTGAGGTCGTAGTTCCATGAATATTAATTACATAATAATCAGTGTTTTAATTCTTTTTATGACAGGTTGTGCTAATACAACGATTTATCATTGGGGAGATTATTCAGATACTTTGTATTCTTATACAAAAGAACCAACGAATCAGTCAAAATCAGAGCATAAAGCTGAGTTGATTAAAATTATCAATGAAGCTAAAAGTAAGAAGAAAATTGTTCCTCCGGGGATTAATTTTGAACTTGCCATGTTATTCGTTACTGAAGGTGATAATGACCAGGCTGTAGAATATTTTAACCAAGAAAGGTTATTATTTCCAGAGTCTGAAAAGTATGTCGCTTTCGCATTAAAAGAAGTGGAGGCTAAGTAATGGCTAAGAATATAACGGCTTTATTGTTTTTGATAGTTTTATCTGGTTGCCAAACGACTACGATAACTAAAGGTGAAGCTTTTCCTAACATGTATGGTGAAAAACCAGCTTCAATTCTGGTCGTTCCTGCTATTAATTTAACAACGGCGGCTGATGCCGCAGCATTATACGCTACAACAATAGCTAAACCTCTTGCTGAATCAGGTTATTATGTGTTTTCTGTTCCATTTGTTGAGCAGTTTTTACAACGCGAAGGTATTATTGACGGTGAGCAAGTCAATAATATACCTCTAAGTAAATTCAAAGAAATGTTTGATGCAGATGCTGTTTTATTTGTTACGTTAAATAGTTGGGATACTAATTATTATGTCACAGGCGGTAATGTTACTGTAGCAGCTAAGTTCGAATTAAAATCAACAACTTCAAACCAAATATTATGGCAATATGATGATATTGTTGTACATAATACTTCTGGAAACTCAGGTAATTTGATTGCAGACATGATTGCTACGGCACTAGCTACTGCGCTTGTGGATTATGTACCTATCGCTAATGTAGTAAACCAACGTATAGTCAACAGCATGCCAGTGGGGAAATACCATAAACGACATAATATTGATGCTAAAGATCCAGGGATTATTGCAGCAAAAGTCTCAACGGCAAATTAAATCAAGAATAGCCAAAGAGGTTAAAATTACATTATAAAGTGCTCTGAACTTTAAGCTATAAAAAAGCACCAATTATTTGGTGCTTTTTTTATACATAATATCTGTTATAAAGTGATAATTTTTAGACGGGAGTTATTTTCGTGGATTAGGAAAGTCTAAAATAGCATCAATTTCAAATCGTCGTTTCCATTGCACCAATGAATATTTGAAAAGCACGTATTTACATAAATCATATTAAATCAGATGCTTATCGATGATTTCTTGTTTAGCCGTAGCGTCAATGAAGGCTTCCTTTAATAGTGTTTATGGCTGGGGAATTTTCTTGATTTATCGAACATGCATATCTGCAGCAGGAGGGATTTTACAACATATAACTTTTACTCACCGAGTACTTTCTGTATAAAGTTAACTCACTACTCTTAAAAATATTATTTTACCCCAGGATGCTTATAAACTTTGTAGTAAAATATTTTATTAATAGGGGCAAGCTCTTTCTCCCGACCATATTTTTTTAATGCGATTCACTTGTATATGCTCATCTGATTTAGGTCAATACTAAATGACATAAAAAACTTCCTCGTTGAAGTCACTTTTCGATATGTATTTTCAATATATTCCACTATTTGTTAATCATCATAACTCGTTACAATTGATATCAGATAACCATCAAAAGCTATTTGTATGTTACTGACCTATGCGGATAAAATAACCGTAATTATAATTATAAAAACAACGGACATTTATGCGCCTTAATGCACTAACAACTTCATTATTATTGCCATTTTTCTTTATTACGGTGTTAACTGCTTGTAATGAAGGAAAAGTTGAAGAAAAAGAAAAGATAGTCTATGAGGTGCCCGTAGAAACAACATTTATTGAAAATAGAACCATCACTAATACCTACAGAACAACCGCTGTTCTTGAGGCTAAATCTGAAAGTAAGGTCACCAATAAAGTTGATGGAATGATTGATAAGATACATGTTGAAGAAGGAATGTCTGTAACCAAAGGACAGGTATTAGCTGAAATTGATTCTGAAAATTATTTGTTAGAACTCGAACGCACGACTATAGACGTTGATTCTGCCGTTGCAGAATATAATCGCAGTAGACCTATTGATGGTAAACAATTAATACCCGCCAAAGATTTGGAGAAACTTGAATTTTTAGTTAAAACCAGAAAAAATCAACAAAAAGTTGCCAAAATTAAAGTGCGTGACGCTAAAGTTAGAGCGCCAATATCGGGTGTTATAGCATCAAGAATGGCTAAAGAAGGTAACATGACTGCTAATGCAGGCAGCGAAATGTTTACTATTGTAGCGTTAGACACTTTACAAGGTGTTGTATATTTACCGGAAGCTGAAATGAACAATGTTCATATTAACCAGCAAGCCTTTCTAAATTTCCCAGCCAATGAAAAATCTATTCCTGCAACTGTTGCTTTGATTTCTCCGATCATTGATACAGAGTCAGGTACATTCAAAGTAACGTTGAAAGTTAACAACGATGATCATGCTTTTAAGCCAGGTATGTTCGCAAAAGTATCATTAACACTTGATGTTCATGACAATGCGCAAATAGTGCCACAAAAAGCTTTACTTGTTACAGATACAGAGACAAGTTTATTCGTTATTCAAGATCATAAAGCAAAGAAAGTGACGGTTGTTACGGGTTTTGAACAAGATGGTTTTGTTGAAATATTAACGCCATTAAATGCAGAAGAACCAATAGTTATTGTGGGCCAACAAGGTTTAAAAGTTGATAGCCCTGTGAAAATAATAGGTGAAGAAGTTATTGAAGAGCAAAACGCTGAACTGAATACTGATAATAATACCGCCAAGGTAACGGTTGATAACCAAGTGACACAACACTAATACGTGTTGAGGTTATTTTACCTAATCGTTATATTTAAAGGAATTATTATTTATGAGTATTGTTAGTACGGTGGTTAAACGACCGGTCACGGTCGCGATGTTTACGCTCGCTGTTATGTTATTTGGACTGGTAGGTTTTTCACGTCTTGCAGTTTCTTTATTGCCAGACCTTTCGTACCCCACGTTAACCGTGAGAACAGAAAATCCTGGTGCGGCTCCCGCAGAAATTGAACAATTGATCAGCAAGCCGATTGAAGCATCAGTCGGCGTTGTTAAAGGTATTCGCAAAGTACACTCTATCTCAAAAGCCGGAAAATCTGACGTGGTTATTGAGTTTGAGTGGGGAGTAGCAATGAATTTTGCTACGCAAAATGTGCGAGAAAAACTCGACATTATTGCGTTACCTAAAGACGTTAATAAGCCCATTATTTTGCGTTTTAATCCCGCACTTGACCCTATTATTCGTTTGGGTTTATCAACTGAAAATACCCATCCACGTGCATTAAAAAAGATACGTACTTTTGCAGAGCAAGAAATTAAACGACAGCTTGAAACTCTTTCAGGTGTTGCTGCTGTTCAGCTAGGCGGTGGTTTACAGCAAGAAATACAAGTTATTTTTGATCAAGAAAAAGCAGCACGCCGAGGCATAACGGCACAAAGTATTGTTTCACGTATTCAAAGTGAAAATATCAACATGTCGGCGGGTCGTGTTTATGATGGTCAGCAAGAGTATTTAGTACGAACCGTTAATCAATTTGTTTCACTCGAACAACTTGGCAATATGATTATTAAGCAAGCTGATGGAAAAACCATTTATTTAAAAGATATTGCACAAGTTATTGATGGTGAAAAAGAGCGTACAGATATTACGCGTATCAACAATAATGAAGCGATTGAACTTGCGATCTATAAAGAAGGTGACGCCAATACAGTTACCGTTGCAAAAGCCGTTAATGACAAATTAGCAGAGCTTGAAGAAACCTTGCCAGAAGAACTTACTTTTACGATAATTTATGATCAATCAGAATTTATAGTCAATGCCGTAGACGAGGTTAAAAGTGCCGCTATTATAGGTGGACTTCTCGCCATGCTCATTTTGTATTTATTCCTGGGCAACTTTTTCAACACCATCATTATTTCATTAGCGATACCTATTTCAATTATTGCTACATTTAATTTAATGTTCGCAAATAATATCAGTCTTAATATAATGTCTTTAGGCGGCATTGCATTAGCGGTTGGTTTATTGGTTGATAACGCCATTGTAGTGCTCGAAAATATTGCTCGTTATCGCGAAAAAGGGGCCAGTATTATTGAAGCTGCGATTAAAGGTACTGATGAAGTATCCGGTGCTGTTATTGCTTCTACACTGACTACTTTAGCTGTGTTTTTTCCTTTAGCTTTTGTTACGGGTTTTGCAGGACAATTATTCAGTGACCAAGCGATGACGGTTACTTTTGCCTTGCTTGCTTCTTTAGTTGTGGCCTTAACATTAATTCCAATGTTAGCATCACGTCAATTTAGCAAAGATAAATTATCGCCTGAAAACGAGAGTAGCGATGAAACATTAGAAAATGAAACGTCTAAAGTACCGTTAACACCAAGAAAGAAAATCGTTAAAATTATCATTCAAATTTCGGCATTCCCATTCTCATTAGTCTTTAATTACTTCCCTTTGATACTAACAAAAGTATTGTTATTGATAACCAATTTACTGACAAAAGTCGTCAGCTTTATTTTTAAACCTGCGCATAAAGTATTCAGCTTTTATTTTGAAAAAATAGCATCAGCTTACAGTCGATTATTAAAATTATCTTTAGATAATAGAGCTGTTTTAGTAGGACTTAGTATCGCTTTTGCACTTGCCGTTATGAGTTTATTCCCTAAGATCCCTGTTGAACTCGTCCCTGAAGTAGCAAAGTCTGAATTTACTATTGAGTTAACGTTGCCGCAAGGAACACCTATTTATGTCACAGACAAACGTCTAAAAGATCTCGCTGATATTATTGCTAAAGATGAACGTGTAAATCATAGTTATTCATTAGCAGGCAGTGGCAGTTTGATGATGAGCTCTGCCAGTAAAGGTGGCGAAAACTGGGGACAGCTTTTAGTTGCGCTTAAAAGTAGTAATGATATAGAAGCGGTAAAGTCGGTTGTACGTGCGAAAGTTGCGCTGATGGCTGATGTAAATGCTGAAATTACGCAAACAGAAATGTTTACAACAGAACGCCCTTTGCAAATTATCTTGTCAGGATACGATCTTGTAGCTCTGAAAAAATACAGTGACCAGTTAATGCAAAAAATGTCGATAGATAAACAGTTTATTGATTTAAATAATAGTTTGCGCGCAGGGCAGCCTGAATTAAAAATTAGTTTTGATAACGAGCGCTTGGCAAGTTTAGCGCTAAAAGCGTCAGACATTGCCGATCAGTTAGTCACTAAAATTGCGGGTTCGGTAGCGAGTAAATATAACTTACAAGACAGACAAGTTGATATTCTTGTAAGGGCCGATGAAAGCGCGAGAAATTCAGCAGATGCGATTCGTCAATTAACCGTTAATTCACAACAAGCAAGGTCATTACCTTTGTCTTCAGTTGCCAGCATTACAGAAAGTATTGGTCCTAATGAAATTAACCGTATTGACCAAAGTCGTGTTGCTATTATTTCAGCTTCTTTAGCTTATGGTGATTTATCTGAAGCGGCAGCTAAAGCAGAAGATTTAGTGAAAGCACTCTATTTACCTTTTAATATTAAAGCAAAAGTGGCAGGACAAAATGAAGAAATGGAAAGCTCTTTTTCTTCATTAATGATGGCATTAGCTTTAGCCGTATTTTTAGTTTATTTAGTCATGGCCTCACAATTCGAGTCTTTATTAAATCCCTTTATTATTCTTTTTTCTATCCCACTTGCTGTCTTAGGATCTGTTTTAGGTTTGTATGTTACGGGTACTAATATCAGCGTGATTGTGCTGATTGGCGTCATCATGTTAACCGGAATAGTGGTGAATAATGCGATAGTGCTAGTTGATAGAATTAATCAATTACGACATAAAGGTGTTGATAAGCTCGTTGCGATTATGGAAGCCAGTCGCTCACGTTTTCGTCCTATCATTATGACGTCATTAACGACCATTTTAGGTTTAGCACCGCTAGCTTTTAGCAGTGGTGAAGGTGCAGAATTAAGAGCACCACTCGCTATTACAGTCATGAGTGGTTTGCTTGTTGCAACGATGTTGACCTTGTTGTTAATTCCAGTCTTATACAGCTTGTTCGACAGAAAAACATACCTCGTTGAGAATGATGATTTAGAAAGTGATGCTTCTAATAACTCACGAAAAGACAGTGAACTCATCAAAAATATAGCTGAGGCATAAGATGACTACCCCAACACCTAAAAAGAAAGGGATGAAGCAAAGCATTTTTCATTTACCCGCTACAGTTTGGTTAACCGCTTTAGCGATAAAACGACCCGTTACTACGGCAATGTTGATGTTGTCGCTTTTTGTTACGGGCCTTGTAGCGAGTAAGTTATTGCCCCAAGAAAGCTGGCCGTCACTGAATATTCCCGTTGCTTTTATTAATGTGCCATACAATGGTGCAACACCCGAAGAAGTCGAACGTTTAATTACCCGTCCCTTAGAGGAAGCTGTTTCCACCTTGGGTGGGATCACTGAAATGCGATCTACCAGTCGAGCGGACAGTGCATCAATTCAGGTCATAATGGATCTGGGTGTTGATCTTAATAGTAAGATTATGGAGGTACGTGAAAAAGTTGACATGGTACGCCATCTTTTACCTGATGATGTCCAGAGAGTCATGGTGCAAAAGTTTTCCACCGAAGACTTACCTGTATTGAGCTTAGTGTTATCAGGTGATAAAAACCTTGGCCAAGCTTACGATTTTTTAGAGAAAAAGCTAAAAAATCCAATCGAGCGAATTCAGGGGGTTGGCAACGTTGAAATGCGCGGTGTTATTCAGCCTCATATCGAAATTCATCTAGACAGTATTAAATTAGCAATGAATCGAGTCGATCAAGCTAAATTATTACAAGATTTACGTGACAGTAACTTTTTAGTTAAATCGGGTTCAATACTGAATGGAGGACGAAAGTTTAGAGTTTCACCAGACGGTGAATTTCAAAGTTTAGCTGATATCAAAAACTTTCAAGTTAAAGCGGGTGTTCGATTAAGTGAAGTGGCTACAGTAAGCTTAACGGCTCCACCCAAAAGTAGTGAAATAAGGACTGATCGTAAAAAATCAGTTGGCTTAGAAATATTTAAAGAGTCAGATTCTAACGTTGTTGATGTGACGAACAATATCGTGCTTTTGATCGACAAACTTCGTAAGAATGATGATTTCAAAGATATTACTATCGGTATTAAAGATAACAGTGGAGAAGAGATTCAAGAATCGTTAGGTGATTTATTAAAAGCAGGTGCTTTAGGCATTGTCTTATCCTTTATCGTTTTATTCATATTCTTACGCAATAGCCATATCACCTTTGTTGTTGTTGCTTCAGTGCCTATTTCGTTAAGCTTTGCTTTAGCGGGTATGTACTTTATGGGCTACACCCTCAATATGCTAACACTTGCGGGGCTCTTTATCGCTGTTGGTTTATTGATTGATAACTCAGTTGTTATTTGTGAAAGTATTCTTCAGCAACAAGATAAGTCATTAACATCAGTAGAGAAAATTCTTAAGGGTGTTGATAATGTCAGTATTGCGATTATCAGTGGCACACTAACAACCACGATTGTTTTTATGCCATTACTGATGGGAGAAAAAAACTTTATTACGATATTAGTTGAGCAAATAGCGGTTGCGATTTGCCTACCTCTATTCGCCTCATTAATTATTTCAAAAACAGCTATCCCACTATTATTAAGCCGTGTAGACAAGAGCGCGTTATCTTCAGTTGTCACACAAGGAAAGTTAGACCGATGGTATCGTCCCAATTTAACGAGAATACTGACACACCCTAAAATAACCGGTCTATTCATTGTATTACTTTGCATTAGCGGCGTATTTACTAAGCAAATGGTAAATGTTAACGGCGAGAAAGGCAAAACAGTGAAAGAGATTAATATTGTTTATCATATTCAAGGGCAACAAAAATTAGCTGATGTCAGTAAATTAGTCGATAAGATGGAGCAGTACTTATACGATAATCAAGAAGCTTTTGAATTTAAACAAGTAAATAGTCGAATTTGGTCAAGCTTTGCGATGTCTCGCGTTAAACTTAATGACGGTTATTCAAAAACGCTTCACGATTTAAAAGCAGAAATAAGAGCCGGCTTTCCTGATAGCGCTATTGCTCGGCCATCATTTGACTGGTCAGAAGAAAAAGACAAACTGGTGAAAATAACCCTAAACGGGAGCTCTACAAAGCGTTTAATGGAAATCAGTGAATCGGTAATTAGTCAGCTAAGTAATGTTGAAGGTATTGCGGAAGTAGGCATTGAAAGTGAAGACAAAAATATGGAGTTAGTGCTTCGAATAGATCGAGAAAAAGTCTCACGCTTAGGTTTAAATACTCAAGATATCGCTAGCCGTATTTCTACAGCACTTCGTGGCACTAACCTTCGATCATTTCGTGATGCTGATTTAGGTGAAGTTGATATTCGCTTAGTATATCACTCTGAGCAAGCAGTTCCTTTGGAGCGTATAAAACAATTACCTATTTATGAGAGCAATGGAAGGATCATCACTTTGCAGCAATTAGTTGTTTTTGATACGCAACCGACCATGCACCAAATTACACGATTGCAACGAAGAACGACCTTAGGAATTGCTATTAATTTAGCAGACTTAAGCCGAGTGGAAGCATCAGAAAAAGTTAAAAACGTGATGGACAACATCGTTTTTCCTTCTGGTTATGATTGGAACTTAGGACGACAGTTTGCTGAAGACGAAAAAGCTGCGAAAGATATGATGATTAATATGTTACTTGCTTTAGCCCTTATATTTATTGTAATGGCGGCTCTTTTTGAATCTCTTTTAATGCCAATTGCCATATTGTCTTCTATCGCTTTAGCGTTTATCGGCGTGTATTGGACCTTTGCCATTTTAGGTATGGGTTTGGGGGAAACAGGTATGATCGGTATGTTGATTTTAATGGGAATAGTGGTGAATAACGGTATTGTACTCATTGATCAAATTAACAAATTGAAAGTAGAGACTGATAATATCATTACACCAATCATTGAAGCTTGTGTGAGCCGCATTAGACCGATATTTATGACAGTGGCAACAACGATTATTGGTATGGTGCCTCTTGCGCTCGCATCAAGTGATAATGCCGCTTACCCAATGGCAGTAGCAATTATAGGTGGTTTATTATTCTCAACATTTACCAGCCTATTTTTAGTACCGTTTTGTTATTTGATGCTTGTTAAACTGGGGGAGCGTTCAAGTAAACGTTTTTCTCAAGCAAAAGCTTTTGCCGATAAAAAAATACCGGTATAGTTTTCTGGCCAAGAGCGTTATGGCCAATAATTTTATGAAAGGGGAGGAATCTAAAATGTTAACTCCCCCTTCTTGCATAAATCTTCTATAATGAAGGTATCGAACACTTTCCGAGTACTCCTATGGAATATGAATTCATCAATGACCCTACTACTCGCTATGCCAAGGCAAAATTCTCTTTAGAGCATGAAGTTTTTGGCCCTTGGCTAGAAGTTGAAGTGGGTAATGATCTTGAAAAATTAACGGCACTTTTAAATGTGATTGATAAAGCCGATCATTTAAGCGCTCAAGAGCAAGAAATCGTGGGCAGCGAATACACCGTTAGAATTGTAGAAAAAGATGTTTCTATTGCCGCTAACGCAAGTTTAAATGGGTTTGAAGCTTTGCCTGAAGCACTCAGTGCTGACGATATAGATTTTGACGATCAAGAATCTGCGAGTTGTGGTTTAGAAGACTTTCGAACGCTATTGTTGTCTTGGGCTAGATTCACTTCGCATTAATAGATACCCGTGCTCTTGTTTTAGCTTGAAAGGCACTATTCGCTCTTTGTAGCTCAAACAGCGTATTTGTCCGTTTACTGGAGTGGAATCTTTATTCTTATTCTGCTCAGCACCAGTTTATATTGTGTCAAACAAGCCCTTGCTGAAAATCCAACTCATATTCTTTCAAGTAAAACACAACTAAATAGGTTGCTTCCATCAGATATCCCACCATCACATTCTTTAGTTGCTGATGCAAAAATAGTGGATGAAACAAATAACATTATGCTGGATGCAAGCGGTCATGTTGTCGCCAGACGAATTGCTACAGGATTTACTCGTGTAACTAATAGGCAGTTTTTGACGAATTCACTCTACCTTTCAAACAACAAACATTGCGTTTAAGCGCAATAAGTCTTTAGCTAATCGTCAGCTAATCAGTGAGCAATTACTTGAAGACAGTGAATTTAGAAATGCGCAGCTCGCTACTCAAATACGTAATAAACAAGCCATGGTTTATTCAGCCGAGCAACGTGTTGAATTATCGCAGTATCAATTAAATCAACACAAAATACGTGCACCATTTGATGGTGTTGTGATCAGTAAAAATGCCCAAGTAGGTGAATTGATGTCAGCAGGATCATCAGGTAGCGGTTTTATTCGCACAGGTGTCGGCACTATCGTTGATATGCGTTCGTTAGAAATTGAAGTGAGTGAGAGCTATATCAATCGAGTTTATCCTGGACAAAAAGTAATTGTTAAGCTGGGTGCTTACCCGCAATAGACAAATTAACAGTGAAGTTTTTGCCGAGCCGGTTGTTATGAAACAACTTAATAAAGAATTAGCTGACGTACCTTTCATTGAAGATTTGACTGAAAAAGAACGTCAAATTTTAAAGTTATTAGCAGGTGGTTTTCAAATAAGGAAATAGCTAAAAGTATTTTTCTTGCTGAAGGAACTGTTATCAATCATTTATCAAATATATTGTCAAAACTTAATACTCGTGATAGAACTCGAGCTTTTTTAATCACTGTAAACCATTTATTTGTGTAAAATTAATGTCTAATTTAAGCGGAATGAAACGTTTCAGTATCTTCGAAATAATCTTTATAGTCATCATCATCAATGTCGAGTAATGTAAAAACCATTTCTTGTATATAGGGCCAATCAGCAGCGTCACGAAAATGCTTATGATTATGTACAATGTTTTCAGCCAATTTTAATATTGCGTAGTAGAAGTTTTCATCACACGAACCTTTTAACTTCAGAAAGCCACGGTCATGGTGCGATAATATTAATTGGCAAATATCTTTTGGTAAACGCCAAGAGGATGCTACGTAATAACCAATAGTGGCATGACTTACGCCGAAAGTTTCATCTTCAATCATTGGCAATGTTTTAGTTTGATCATAATAAGCGAGTTCGTAAGTGTCATTATAATCTGAATATTTCATCGCCATGACGGGAATACCACAATCATGAAACAAACCAAGGGAAAATAGCTTATCTCTTGATACTGATTGCTTTAGTGACTGACCAATATGTACACAAGTATTAGCAATATGGGTAGCGTTATCTCAAAACCCTTCTAAAGCAATACTACAGTCTTTTTGCTCAAAACTACTTTTAATCAATATATTGGTGACTAATGAATAAATGCCATTTAAACCGATATAGTGCACTGATTTATGAATATCGGAGATGGAACGGGATAAACCATAATGTGGCGAGTTTATGGTTTTTAAGATAATTGAAGCAACGGCGACATCTTGTGAAATAACGTCAGCTAATACATTTAAGTCAGGCTCATCTTCCGCCATTATTTTTTGTAATTTAAGCAATAAGCTTGGCTGCGCAGGAATCGAAAATCCACGGCGTATATCAGCAAGTACTTTGTCATCAACTTCTAGCATAAGCATCTATTATTTTATTGAATAAGTGAGTATTTAAATAACCGTTTATATTGATCTACTATCGCTGAAATCTGTTCTATTTTCAACTTAATGACTAAGAATTTTATTGCTTTGTCGTATGGTCAGTATTTGATGGTTATCACTTGTTTAATCGTTAAAAATATTTAATAGTAGCGCTATGTTTATTTAAAACAATAATTATCATGCACTTAAATCTCTCATTATCAACACTATATAAAATTAGCGATATGTTAGTTAAAACGATTAAACCTATTAGTTTAGCTTGCCTCCTTCTTTCTCCTATCGTCAACAGTACTGATTTACCTTCATGGCAAAATACGGTTTTACCAAACTCCCCGTCTTTGCGAGGAAGTGCTATGATTGATAACTCGCTATGGGTAAGTGGTGGTAATAATATCGTTTTTGTCAGCCAAGATGCAGGTAAAACCTGGCTGGATAAATCGGTAGATATTCCACTGAAAACAGGCTTTCGTGATATCGCGTTGTTCGATAGTAAAACTGCAATTGTCATGGGCGCTGGTAGTGGAGAGCAATCAGTACTTTATAAAACCATTGATGGTGGAGATAGCTGGCAGTTACTTTATCAAAATATTGATAAAGAAGGTTTTTTTGACTCTATCGCTTTTTGGGATCGTAATAATGGCTTGCTGATGGGGGACCCTGTTGATGGTTTTTATGTGATCAAAAAAACGATTGACGGCGGAAAAACTTGGCGTCGTATTAGTATAAATAATATTCCTCAGTTTGTTGAAAAAGAGGCTGCTTTCGCCGCAAGTGGCAATACACTTATTGTGGGTGAAAAAGGTAAAGCATGGCTAACGACAGGTGGTTTTTCAGCCTCGGTTTATAGTAGTGATGATTTCGGTGAAACATGGCAACGACATGCCGTACCGTTATTTTCTGATACACAAACGGCTGGTGGTTATGGTTTAGCACTCAATCATCAACAACAAATATTTGTTGTGGGTGGAGACTATGAACAACGCCCTGCGAGTTATCCTAATATCTCTACATTTACTAACAACACATGGCAAGCCGTCAGTGCAGGGCAACATGGCTTGCGTTCAGCCATGAGTTGTCAAGGCTATATTTGTATTACTACAGGAAAAACAAGTAGTGATATATCATTCAATGCAGGAAAATCTTGGCAGGTTTTAGATAACCCAATGGGTAAAAAAGAGGATAAAGGATTTTATACCTTAGCCAGTAGTAAAATGATGTTTTTAGCCGCAGGTTCGGATGGTAAAGTTGGTGTTTATTCGTTCAGAGGAAAATAATTTTTTAACCCCAAGCTTTATCGATTGTTTTAGTGATGTTTACCAGTAGAGTCACGAACAATCAGTTGTGGCGTGTAGTAATTCACACGGTTGTTAGCTGTTTGTTTACGTGATTTTGAAATTAATAAATTTGCTGCGTCTTCTGCTATTTTTTGGTTAGGTTGATTTGTTGTTGTTAAACGTGGCCATGTTTGACGAGAGAAAGGTGAGTTTTCAAAACCCGCAAGAGAAAGTTGCTCAGGAATTGAAATCCCCATTAAACGAGCAGCAAACAATGAACCCGCCGCAATTTCATCATTACATGAAAATATAGCAGTAGGGCGAATATCTTCAGACATTAATTTTTTTGTGCCCTGTGCGCCTGATTCAAAAGAATATTCACCATCAATAATTAATCGTTCTTCAATAGATATGTCGTTGTCCGTTAGGGCTTGCTTATAACCACGTAAACGCTCAATCGTTGACATATGAGTGGCTTCACCACTGATAAAACCAATATGTTTATGTCCTAAATCAATCAAATGCTGAGTGATACTTACTGAAGCCGCATGATCATTTATCATAACGCAGGGTGATAATTCATCTGGTGCAACATCTCCTGACATTATTCGAACGACATCAACATTTAAATCAATGATTGTTTGTACGAATTCTGGCATTTCTGAAAAAGGAGGCGTGAGTACTAAACCGGCTACACGTGACTTTCTCACCATGTCACTGATCTCTTCAAGCACCTGTGCAGACTTTGCTTGGCAAGGGTGAATTATCAGTTCAAATCCTTGTTGCTTACAGGCAGCCAAAATACCATTTTGCATATCAATTACATAATAAGCATTGGGATTATCGTATATAAAAGCAATACTGTAGGCTTTTGTGCTAGCCAAATTACGCGCAGCTAAATTGGG
Source organism: Alteromonadaceae bacterium (assembly GCA_041890515.1). Classification (GTDB taxonomy): domain Bacteria; phylum Pseudomonadota; class Gammaproteobacteria; order Enterobacterales; family Alteromonadaceae; genus Colwellia_A. The sequence continues at coordinate 24,876 of JASDWX010000054.1, read as the reverse complement.
CTGGTAATGTAATTCGTTTACCGCCTCCATGACTTTATCACGGGTTAACTGTCGTACGGATGTCTCATTATTCATTACTCTAGAAACGGTCTTTATTGAGACACCCGCCAGTTTAGCAACATTTTTTATAGTGGCTTTCATCTATGGGTACGGCCTTCCTTTTTATTCTTGTTGGATAACCCGACACTAATACTATAGGGTATTGCTTCTTTAGCACCTCGGCAACCACTTATTTATAAATTGCAGTACTGATGTGTTAATCTATATGATTAAATATTAACAAAATGAAAATGATAGGGCTGTCATTATCAAATATGATGACTCCATAAAGAGTTGAATTAATGCACTATAGGAATACTTATGTCAAGTCGACAAGAACTAAATAGTTGGAAAAAGCTGACACAGCTTGCCCAACAGAAAAAATCTCAGCACATGAATGATCTGTTTGCACAAGACAGTGATCGCTTTGACAAGTTTTCTATAGAACTCCCTAAGTTATTGTTAGATTACTCAAAAAATCTTATCGATGGCGAGACTATGGATACGCTTTTTGACCTTGCAAGGGAAAGCAAAGTGCTCGAATGGCGCGAAAAAATGTTCATTGGCGCAAAAATTAATAAAACAGAAGACCGTGCTGTTCTCCATACTGCTTTACGTCGTAAAAGTACCGAGCCTTTAATCGTTGATGGTGAGAATATCACCGTTGGTGTGAAAGCCCAGCTAGAAAAGATGGAAGAATTTGTTAATCGCGTTCGTGAAGGTAAGTGGTTAGGTTACTCAGGTAAACGTATTACTGATATCGTTAATATTGGTGTGGGTGGTTCGAATCTTGGTCCACAAATGGTGACTGAAGCACTAAAACATTACAGTGACCATAGCGTGAATGTACATTATGTTTCTAATGTTGATGGCGCGCAAATTGTTGAGACACTTCGTCCACTTGAACCTGGGAAAGTTTTATTTATTGTTTCAAGTAAAACCTTTACGACCACAGAAACCATGACTAATGCTAGAACAGCCATCAATTGGTTAACTGCGTCGTCGTTTGATGAGAATGCCGTAGGCAAACACTTTGTTGCTGTAACAGCAAACAAAGCCAATGCGATGAGCTTCGGTATTAAAGAAGAAAATGTCTTCGGTATGTGGGATTGGGTAGGTGGTCGATTTTCATTATGGTCAGCTATTGGTTTAGCTATAGCATTAGATTTGGGCTTTGACAAATTTATAGAGTTGCTTGAAGGCGCAAATGAAATGGATGAACATTTTCAAAATGCACCTTTAGAACAAAACATGCCAGCCATAATGGCAATGCTCAGTGTTTGGAATACCACTTTCCTTGGCGCAAGGTCACAAGCCATACTTCCTTATGATCAAACTTTACATATGCTCTCTGCTTATTTGCAGCAAGCTGAAATGGAAAGTAACGGTAAATCTGTATCGTGGAATGGTGAAGAAGTTGACTATGCTACGGTGCCATCGATATGGGGTGAGTTAGGTATTAATGGGCAGCATGCTTTTTATCAATACCTGCACCAAAGCAATAACGTTGTGCCTGCTGATTTTATTGGCTCTGTTGCCAGTGTAACGCCTGTAAAGGGCCATCATGAAACATTGATGTCAAACTTTTTTGCACAGACACAAGCGTTAATGACCGGTGTTAATGAGGAGCAAGTACGTGCTGATTTAAAAGCGAAAGGTCGGACAGCTGATTACATTGATCAAGTTGCTCCCCATAAAGTGCATAAAGGAAATCGCCCAACCAATACCATTCTATTAAAGCGTATTGATCCAACAACGTTAGGCAATTTAATTGCTCTCTATGAACATAAAATATTTGTTCAAGGGATCGTTCTCCAAATATGTTCGTTTGACCAATGGGGCGTCGAATTAGGGAAGGGCTTAGCTGAAAATATTCATAAGGAACTTGAGAGCGGTAAAATATCAGCTGATCACGATTGTTCTACATTAAATTTACTGAATTACTATAACGCGTCAAAATAGTACATTTTTATTGAGTAATACTTATACAACGCCACAGAAATAAAGATATAAACGCTATTTCTGTGGCGCTTTATCGTTGTTTATTTTACTCGTAATTCTTTTTTTCTAGCTGCTCTTTTGTATAACTTGGCTTTGCATGTTTTTCGCCCATGTCATCAGCGAGTTCTTTGGGAATATAGTTTTCGTCATGCTTAGCTAATACTTCTGATGCTTCAATGAAGTTACCATCAACAAGTACACCGTTAGCGACAATACCTTGTCCTTCACGAAATAAATCAGGCAATATTCCGTCATAATGCACTTTAATGACAGGGTCTGAATCATTAAAAGCAATCGGCATCCTCATATCAACAAGTTCAAAAGTTACATCTAAACTTGTGGGATCACGTTTGACACTGCCCGGAACAACTAAGCCACCAATACGAAGACGTTGACCATCAATGGGCTTAATACCCGTATCATCTTTACCCTGATATATTTCAGAAGGTTTAAAGAATAAGTCTATGTTTTGGCTTAGGGCATAAAGCACTAATCCGGCAACGAAACTAAGGCCAACTAAAATTGAAATTACTATGGTTAAACGTTTTTTACGACGGGGATTCATGAAACAACCTTATTAGAGTTTTTTGATAGATCTTTTACAACTGACGTTTTATCATCAGTTTGCTTAGCTTCAGCTGAAGACTTTTCAGCTGCTTTACGTAACTTTATTTCTCGCTGTAAACGTTGAGCGATTTTATTTTTGACTTTTTTATGATTGTTATGGCTGCTATAGACGAGTGCGGCTAATAGAAAAGTGCTTACGCCGTAAGATAACCAGACGAAAAATGCGTATCCGCCCATATCTAAAAATGCTGAAATACTATCAAATTGCATTATTTAGTTCCTTCTGCGGTAATTAATGTTCGTACCCAGGGACGCATGCCATTACGCGATAATATCTCAGTGCGAAAACGGATACAAATAACAAAGGTAACGAGCATTGCTATACCTAAAAAGCAAATCACAAATGGCCAAAACATATCCATACTCATCGAAGGAGCACTCATTTTACTGACGGTTGCGCCTTGATGAAGGGTATTCCACCACTCAACTGAATACTTAATAATAGGAATGTTTACGACACCAACGAGCGATAAAATACCGGCAGCTTTACCGGCAAGGTTTTTATCTTCAAAAGCATTATGTAAAGCAATTACCCCTAAGTAGAGGAAAAGTAGCACGAGTTCAGAGGTTAACCGTGCATCCCAAATCCACCAAGTTCCCCACATAGGTTTACCCCAAGCAGCACCGGTAAATAATGCGATTGCAGTAATTACTGCTCCCACTGGAGCCATTGCTGCTGCTGATGCATCCGCAAGTCTAAATTGCCACACCAAGCTGCAAAAAGCCGCTGTTGCCATTGCCATATAAATGCTCATTGACAAAATTGCGGTAGGAACATGAATATAAAATATTCTGAAACTGTCGCCTTGTTGGTAATCTGCAGGCGCAAAAACGAGCGCCCAAACAATCCCTATAGAAAGAAGAACAAAAGTGATTTTTGAAATCCAAGGTAATAATTTACCCACAAAGTGATATGACACTTCAGGATTCGCATAAGGATGTAGCCATTTCCACATTAGTTAGTACTCACTTTTAACGCTGCGCTAACAGCAAATGGGGCTAAGGTTAAAGAGCCAAAAAACAGTGCGGCAATTATAGCAAGTTGTCCGCTGTAGGGTAAGTTCATTGCCGCAGTATCTATAGCACTAGTCGCAAATATCAGTACAGGAATATACAGGGGCAATACTAATAAACTGAGTAATACACCGCCTTTCTTAAGGCCTACGGTCAATGCAACACCAATAGCACCGAGTAAACTTAATATGGGCGTGCCCAACAATAACGTTAGCATTAATGCACTGTAACTATTTTCATTCAAATGTAAAAGGACGGCGAGTAATGGCGCAATAAATATAAGGGGAAGGCCTGTTACCATCCAATGTGCAATGATTTTTGCTAACACTAATATAAAAATAGGGTGGGGGCTCAGCATCATTTGTTCTAATGAACCGTCTTCGTGATCTGATTTAAATAATCGATCCAATGACAATAACGTAGAAAGTAAAGCGGCAACCCAAATAATACCAGGGGCTATACGCGATAACGTTGTCGATTCAGGGCCAATGCCTAATGGAAACAATGTTACGACGATGATAAAGAATAATAGTGGATTAATAATATCGTCGCGATGACGAAAGGCAATCGTGAGATCTCGTTTGATAATTAAACTGAAAGCAGATCTATATGATAAATTTTGATCGGGTATCATGCTTATTAACTCTAGTAGAACCGGTAATCTAAAGTGATTTTTTTCACTTTATCTTCAGGAAATGATAAATCTTGGTGAGTCGTTAATATAACACAGCCACCACGTTGAGCATGTGCTAGAAATAATTGCTCTAATTGCGTTACACCCTGTTTATCGATTGCAGTAAAAGGTTCATCGAGTATCCAAATAGGTACCTTACTTTGCCATAAGCGTGCGAGAGAAATTCGACGATGTTGTCCGGCACTTAAATGTGAAGCCAACGCATCTTCAAAACCTAACAAGTTTACCTTTTCTAAAGTCTCTTCAGCTTTCGAACTATCGTTACCTTGTAATGCAAGAGTAAATTCCAGATTTTCTTGAGCGGTCATTTCACCTTTTACACCCGGTAAATGCCCTAGATAAAGAAGATTTTGGTGGAATACATCAGACTGTTCAGCGATGTTTTGTTCGCTAAATAATACCGTTCCATCATAAGGTTGAGATAATCCAGCTAAAATACGCAATAAACTTGTTTTACCTGATCCATTTGGTCCTTCGACCTGTATAACATCACCACTACATACTGAAAAACTAAGTGCTTCAAATAATATTCGGTCTTCACGAATACAAGTCAATCCGTTTGCCGATAGCAGTACTGGATTACTTTTTGGATTTTTTAATGGTTGAATATTGAGAGAATGTGCCAATAGAATCACTTTTTGAATAATTATTATACGTGAGTTTCACATCAAGTTTATAAGCTGAATGTTATCGTAATTTACGGCATAACGATTTGATTTAGATCGTATTATCAAATCAGGTAATATCATACTATATCGCACAGTAAAGGCTAGCATTAGAAGTGAGAAAATTAATCATTTATTTTGTTAGTACATTGATGATATTAAACATCATATAGTGCTAGAATTACCAAAATTTTTAGTTTGAAATTTTTATATTTATTTGCCCATTGGGAGATGATTATTAAAAATAGCTTACTCAAAAATTATATTAATGATGTATTTTATCGATAAATTTTTGTTTTTAGTGTTTTCACTGAATCGGAGAAAGTAATGATCCCTGAAGTAATGCTCCCTGAGTTAGGACATTTCGCCCTTATTATAGGTTTGGCTTTTGCTATATGTTTAAGCATTATCCCATTAGTAGGTTTGGCGAGTAATCAACAACGTTTAGTTGGTTATGCTAAACCTTTAACCTTTGGCATGTTTGCCTTTACAACCATCAGTCTCATTATTCTTGGTTGGAGTTTTGTTATTGACGATTTCTCCGTTAAATATATTGCGGGTCATTCAAATTCTCATTTACCTTACTATTTTAAAATCAGCGCTGTATGGGGCGGGCACGAAGGTTCTCTTTTATTGTGGGTTTTCTCATTAACTGCCTGGACAGCCGCTGTCGCTAAATTCAGTAAAGACATTGATGAAGCTTTTGTGGCACGTGTATTAGCTGTTCTGGGCATGATAGCCGTTGGGTTTATGTTATTTACTCTATTAACGTCTAATCCATTTGAACGCCTATGGCCTATGGTGCCAATGGAAGGACGCGATTTAAATCCACTGCTTCAAGATATTGGTTTAATTATTCATCCTCCTATGCTCTATCTCGGTTATGTCGGTTTTTCTGTTGCTTTTGCTTTCGCTGTTGCTGCGTTAATGTGTGGCAAGTTAGACGCTGCTTGGGCTCGCTGGGCAAGACCTTGGACTGTTGCTGCATGGATTTTCTTAACATTAGGTATCGCTTTAGGGAGTTGGTGGGCTTACTACGAACTTGGTTGGGGCGGTTGGTGGTTTTGGGATCCTGTAGAAAATGCTTCTTTCATGCCATGGTTGGTAGGAACGGCACTTATTCATTCCTTAGCGGTTACTGAAAAACGTGGCACATTCAGGAACTGGACCGTGTTACTGGCAATATTTGCTTTTAGTTTAAGTTTATTGGGCACATTTTTAGTACGTTCGGGTGTTATTACGTCGGTGCATTCATTCGCTGCTGATCCTGGTCGTGGTTTATTTATCTTATTATTACTGGCGATAGCGGTTGGTGGTTCATTAACACTTTATGCTTTTAGAGCCCGTACTGTTCAAACCTTTAGTCGTTTTGCTTTATATTCTCGTGAAACAGCATTACTTATTTGTAATATTATTTTAGTCGTTGCAACGGTAACTGTTCTGTTAGGAACCTTGTACCCGTTATTAGTTGATTCAATGGGCTTAGGAAAAATTTCGGTAGGACCTCCCTATTTTAATGCGGTATTTGTACCGATCATGAGTTTACTTTTTGTCGTGATGGGTATTGGTCCGTTAATTCGCTGGAAAAAAGCCAAGCAAGGTGAATTACGTAAATTAATGGTAAGTCCACTTGTGATGAGTATTGTCGTGGGTGTTGCATTTCCATTTCTATACGGTGGAGAGTTTGCTGCCTTGGTTACTATGGGGATTGGTTTAGCTTGTTGGGTTTTTCTTGTCGTCATGCAAGAGTTATTGAATCAAGTGAACTCCGGCACTGATAAGTGGAACTTCTCTAAACTTACATTGAGCCAATGGGGTATGACCTTTGCTCATATGGGTATTGCGATCACAATAGTGGGTGTGACTTTAGTATCGGTTTATGAAAGTGAAACTAACGTGAAAATGTACGTCGATGAAAAAGTTAACATTGATGATACGAATTACGACATTGTTTTTAAGGGAATTAAACAAGTAAAAGGCGCAAACTACAGCGCCGAGCAAGGACAGGTTGAAGTTTATAATAATGGCGAATTTGTGACGCTTTTAAAACCTGAACGTCGCACGTATTTAGTACAAACGATGGGCATGACTGAAGCAGGTATTGACCCTGGTTTATTCCGTGATATATACGTTGCATTAGGCGACCCTCTATCAGGAAATGCTTGGGCAATTCGTGTTCATTACAAACCTTTTGTTCGTTGGGTATGGCTAGGGGCAATATTTATGGCATTTGGTGGTTTCTTAGCGATATTAGACAAACGTTACCGCCGTAAAAAAGTCATTATCAAGGTTGAGAATACTTCGTTGGTTTCTCCTGAAGTCGATAAATTATCTTCAAGCAATGCAGGACGTGCGTAATGGGTCAGTTAATTCGTTTTATTCCGCTTATTCTCTTTATTGCTTTAGGTGTTATTTTATTTAGAGGATTATCACTTAATCCTACAGAGCTACCTTCAGCAATGATTGGTAAGAAATTCCCAGAATTTTCCTTAACGTCAGTGCTCAGTGCTTCCCAAAAGATGACAACGGCTGACTTTAAACCGGGTATTAAACTGGTTAATGTTTGGGGGACGTGGTGTCCGTCATGTCGTTATGAGCATGACTATTTAAACAAGTTGTCTAAAACAAGCCGTTTTACTATCTACGGTTTAAATTATGATGATGAGCGTGAGCATGCAGCGAAATGGTTAAATGAACTGGGTAACCCTTATGAGTTTTCAGCGTTTGACGAAGAGGGAAAACTTAGTGTGAATTTAGGTGTATACGCTGCACCTGAAACCTTTGTTGTTGATCACAGTAATATTATCCGTAAGCGTTACGCGGGTCCACTAAATCCACAAATTTGGCAGAATGAATTTGAGCCGCTTATCGTACAAATCGAAGCAGAATTTTTAGCCTCATCAAAGTACAAAGGAAGTAACTAATCATGTTTAATAAATACGTAGTTATCGCCTTGTTAGCAGTGGTTACCTTATTCAGTTCATTAGTTTTAGCAACACCTGTTGATACTTATGTTTTTAAGGATAAAGTCACAGAAATTCGCTTTAACGCACTCAATAAAGAATTACGTTGTCCAAAATGTCAAAATCAAAATTTAGCGGATTCTAATTCACCTATTGCTGAAGATTTACGACGAGAAGTTTATGATATGCTTCAACAGGGTAAAGCAGATATTGAAATTGTGAACTTCATGGTGTCTCGTTATGGTGAGTTTGTTTTATATCGTCCTCGGGTTTCTAGCTTAACTTATCTTTTATGGTATGGCCCAGCAGGGCTATTAGTTGTTGGTGTCATTGTCGTTGTCATTGTTCTGCGAAGGAAGCCAGTGAAAAATGCCCAAAAACCATTAAGCAATGATCAAAAAGATAAACTTGATCAAATTCTAAAGCATAAATAAGGCTGTATCATGGAATTAATTTTTATCATTATCGCCTTTTTGTTACTGGTATTAGTAGTAGTGTGGGCACCTTTTATAAAGCAACAAGAAAACAATATTTCTATTGATGACACTCAGCGCGATGAAACAAATGTACGTTTATATCACGAGCATAAAGCAGAAATAGAAAAAGACTTCACCCAAAATAATATTGATGATGAAAACTATCAGTATTTATTGACAGAACTTGATAATACGTTATTACAAGATATGGAAAATCAGGATCTTGAAAATAATACACCACAAGAGATTAAGACCATGGGCTTTGCATGGCCTATCGGTTTGTCCGTTTTTATCTTAGTGTTTAGTTTTTATTTATATAGTCAAATAGGCACTTATGAAAAGTTGACTACCATGACTGCACAGGCACCAATACAACAGCCTGAAAATCCTGAACAACAAACGATTAACGACATAAAACGATTGATGGATATGACAAAAACTGAGCCTGAAAACTCAGATGCTTGGTATAGACTAGGCCAGACATTAGTCACGGTTGGTGAATTCGAGGGGGCATTAAAAGCTTATAATCAAGTACTACGTATTGAAGGCCCGCAAGCTGATGTCCTTGGTGCCAAAGCGCAAGCCATTTACTATCAAAATGAACAAAAAATTGATACGAGGGTACAAGGGTTTATCGACCAAGCCTTAGCGATTGATCCTAATGACCCTTCAACCAATATACTGTTGGGAATGCATAACTTTATTGCAGCTAACTATGAAGTGGCTATTTCTCATTGGCAGAGAGTCGTTGATTCAGATAAACAAAATGTGAATAAACAAGCGTTAATAGAAGCCATTGAACAAGCAAAAATGAGACTCGCCAGCACAGATGTAATAAGTGTTAAAGCCAGTGGTAGTGAGGCAACCACTTCAGGTCCTCAATTAACGGTTAATGTTAAATTAAGTGATGAAATTTTAAAAATATTGTCACAAGAAACTGACAAAACAGTCTTTATTTATGCGATATCTTCTGATACCTCTCGAGGTCGTATGCCACTTGCTGCAGTGAAGATATTAGCGAGTGATTTACCGATAACAATTGTGCTTAATGATTCGCGTGCAATGACACCTCAAGCTAAATTAAGCGATGTTGATCTGGTGCATATTTATGCGGTTGTTTCTGCGAAAGGTGGAGCAGGTATTAATTCAGGCGATTACAAAGCTGAACTTAATAACGTAGCAGTAAACACAACAGAACCATTAAATTTAGTTGTCAGCAGTGTAGTGCCATAATCAGGGAAATCACTTTTTTAGCCATTTAGAGCATCATACATAATGCCTTTCAGTATGATGTTCTCTTTAAATCGGGTATATTAACCAACCGTAATTTTGTCGTCATTTAAAACAATAGAGTATCGAATTCATGCCTAAATTTACTGGACGTTTTCACGGCCGCACAAAAGAAATGCATAATAAAAAAGCCAAAATTGGTGTGTTACTGACTAACCTTGGCACACCTGAAGCGCCGACAGCTTCTGCGTTAAGGCGTTATTTAGCCGAGTTTTTATCTGATCCTCGAGTGGTTGAAATTCCTCGAATTATTTGGCTCATGATTTTACATGGTATTATTCTTCGTATTCGGCCAAAAAAATCAGCTAAGTTATATGAAAGTATTTGGACACCATCGGGCTCTCCATTGTTAGTCATCAGTAAGCAGCAAAAAGAAGAAGTCGCTAAAGTGCTTGCCGAAAAATATGGTGATGATGTTAAGGTTGAACTGGCAATGCGTTATGGAAAGCCCACAATTAATGATGCTTTAGACCGGCTTCAACTTGCTGGCGTAAGTAAAATAGTCGCATTACCTCTTTATCCACAATATGCAGGGCCTACTGTTGGTTCTAGTTTTGATGCAATTGTAAATAAAATAAAGACATGGCGCTGGATACCGAGTTTGAGTTTTATTAGTGGTTATCATGATAATCAAAAATATATAACAGCGCTTGCTCAAAGTGTACACAAGCATATTGAAGTGCATGGTAAGCCAGACAAGTTAGTGTTGTCATTTCATGGTATGCCTAAGTATTTCCTTGAACAGGGTGATCCGTATTATTGTTTTTGTGCAAAAACTACGCGTTTATTAATGGAATCGTTAGGGTTTAGTGAAGATGACTTTGTGATGACATTTCAATCACGTTTTGGCAAAGCTGAGTGGTTACAGCCGTATACTGACGTAACACTTATTGATCTAGCCGATAAGAATAAACATGTCGCTATTATTAGTCCTGCATTTAGTGCCGATTGTTTGGAAACATTAGAAGAATTAGAGCACGAAAATCGTGATTTATTTTTAGGTGCTGGTGGTGAAGTTTATCATTACATTCCTGCGTTAAATATAGACGAAAAGCATATTGAAGCGTTGGTTGATTTAATATCAGCAGAAATAAAACTATAACGCAAATATAGACATCTGTTTTATGGTGGCTTAGCGATTTATAATGATTGTCATGAATATTGACTTTATTCATGACAATCATTATGTCAGAGAATAGCACGCCTTCTTATCACCCCATTATTGAGTCTTTTTCTACTAAAAAGTAATGTGATTATTAATAGTATAAAAGGGAATTGTAGGTAGGGTTCTGATACCTGCACTGCGTAAGGGTCTTGCTCACCTAAAAAGTTCTGACCCATGTTTATTCTCCCATAGGTGTTATCTTCAAGTTTCCATGTAAAGTCATCATAATTATTTCCACTCGAGGTCAATTGCATGGATTTACCTTCAGGAGAGTTACTTTGGCTAACTGAAATGTTCTTACTTAATATGCCCAATGCTGGGCCATCTTTAGCTTCAAAAGTGCCTTCATAAGAAAGAAACTGCATAATGTTATCATTATTATCAATTATAGCTATTCCATCCCCAGTGCCTTTAGTGCTGCCATTTTGAATACCGCTCACGTTGATGGCTAAAAATCCAAATCCATTGTGGTTATCATCCAATGTGACATCGTCAATTGTGAAGGTTTTATAAACCAGTCCTGTACTTCCGTTATAAAATTTCAATGACCAGTCTAATAGATGTAAACCTGCACTGCCGGCAAGTTCAACAAACTCATCTTTATCAGCACCATTATTGTCATAATGTATTTCATTGATAAATAGCAGAGAAGCATGGCTAGTGATGGGTGTTAATAATATTATGGATGAAAGAAGAATATCCCTAACGGTTATCGCT
>JASDWX010000054.1:0-13215 GCA_041890515.1 Alteromonadaceae bacterium | reverse complement strand
TATTTACATTAAAGAGTGTAGCAGAGCTTTATAACTTTATTTTAGGAAGTGATCATTAATGCGGATAAAACAGTTGAAAGGGTATAAATTTAAGTAAAAAAAAAGCGCAACAATTATCATTGTTCCGCTTTTTTATGTGGATCCTAAGACCCTTTAATAACTAAAATAATCAGTTATTAAGAAGCAATTACGTTTTCAGCTTCAGGACCTTTTTGTCCTTGCTTGATAGTAAAAGTAACACCTTGACCGTCAGTTAGTGTACGGAAACCGTCACCAGAGATAGCGCTGAAGTGAACAAAAACGTCAGGTCCGTTATCTTGTTCTATGAAACCGAATCCTTTAGATTCGTTAAAAAATTTTACTTTACCAGTTACTGAATCAGACATGTGTACATTTCCCGTAGGTTGTTAATTAAAAAATAGTAATAAGTGGATTGTCCACTTTGATTTATACGGAGTAAATGCTCTCTACCTATAAAAGTACAGACAGAGAAAGGTTTCCAATAACACAAACTAGTAGCGTCTGAGGTTAATCAATAATAAACCTTATTAAATTAAGGTATATAGTTGAATTATCCTTCTCCCGAAACGCAAAAACTCAACGCGAAAGTATGTTAGCACAATATTTTAGTGAGATCCTATAAAAACATTAAGATTTTGTGACTTTTTTATAACAATAAAGCCAGCTAAGGTGCTGGCTTTATTGAAAATTATAACTGAGAATCATTACTATTTATCAATCATACAATAAACAACATTTACAAAGCTGAAATTTGCGTGATCTGATCAGCAAGCTTAGCTAAAGCAGATTCTGTGTCCGCTAATTTTGCTTTTTCTTTGTTTATAACAGCTTCAGGCGCTTTACCAACAAACTTTTCGTTGCTTAGCTTGCCGCGTGTTCTATCAGCATCTTTTTCTAGCTTATCCACCGCTTTAGTTAAGCGTGCCAGTTCAGCTGCTTTATCAATTAATCCCGCCATTGGTATTAGCACGGATAAATCGCCAACAACAGCTGTTGCTGAAAGTGGGCCGTTATCATCATCAGTTAATACAGTAATGCTTTCAAGTTTAGCTAAGGCACTTAAAAATTGCTGGTTTTCATCTAAACGACGTTGGTCGTTAGCATTCACATTTTTCAGTAATACCGGTAATTCTTTACTTGGAGAAATATCCATTTCACCACGAATATTACGAATAGCGACAACAAATTGTTTTACCCACTCTAAATCGTCAATCGCTGTTTGGTCACATTGGCTTTCATCAAATTGAGGAAAACTTTGCACCATAATGCTGGCAGTTTCATTACCTTTGTAATCGGCAACGAAATTGCTTAATGGCACAACACGCTGCCAAATCGTTTCAGTAATGAATGGCATGATTGGATGCATCAAACGTAATAAGCTTTCGAGAACCGTTACTAAAGTATGACGAGTTCCACGTTGTTGTGCTTCACTACCTTTAAAGAGTACTGGTTTCGTTAACTCTAAATACCAATCACAAAATTGGTTCCAAGTGAATTCGTAAAGTGCTTGTGAGGCTAAGTCAAAGCGGAATGCGTCAAACGATTCATGAACGGTTTTAACCGTTTGTTGAAACTGACCTAATATCCAACGGTCAGCTAATGAAAATTCCATTTCATTTTGTTTACCGTCAACTATTTTTCCACAGTCTTGCTCTTCGGTATTCATTAAGACGTAACGACTCGCATTCCATAATTTATTACAGAAATTGCGGTAACCGTCTAATCGTTTCATATCCCAAGTAATATCACGGCCCGTTGAAGCAACAGAAGTGAGTGTAAAACGTAAGGCATCAGTACCGTGTGCTTCAATACCTTCAGGATATTCTTTTTTGGTTAATTTGTTTATTTTTGCGGCCAATTTGGGCTGCATCATATTACCTGTACGTTTCTCAAGTAAATCGTCAAGCGCAATGCCGTCAATCATATCTAGTGGATCAACAACGTTACCTTTTGATTTACTCATTTTATCGCCATTTTCATCGCGAATAAGCCCCGTAACATAGACTTTTTTGAACGGTACTTGTGGCTTGCCATTTTCGTCTTTGATGAAGTGCATAGTCATCATGATCATGCGCGCAACCCAAAAGAAGATAATATCAAAACCAGTAACTAACACGTCAGTTGAATGGAATTTCTTCAGATCTTCCACACTGTTTGGCCAACCAAGTGTTGAAAACGTCCATAATGCGGATGAGAACCAAGTATCAAGTACATCATCGTCTTGTCTTAATGTCACCTCATCAGTTAATGAATGCTTAGCACGCACTTCTTCTTCAGTCCTGCCTACGTAAAACCCACCATTTTCGTCGTACCATGCTGGAATTCTATGTCCCCACCAAAGTTGACGAGAAATACACCAATCTTGAACATCACTCATCCAAGCGTTGTACATGTTTTCATATTGTTTAGGTACAATTTCAATTTCACCATTGGCTACTGCATCAACGGCAGGTCCGGCAAGCGGTGCAGTGCGAACATACCATTGGTCAGTTAATAATGGCTCAATGATCACACCTGAGCGATCACCGTACGGTGCAACTAAATCATGCTCTTTTACTTCCACCAAAAATTCTAAATCGTCAAACGCAGCAACAATTGCTTTACGAGCAACAAAGCGATCCATGCCTGCAAATTCAGCCGGAAGATCTGTACTGTATACATCAGACGGCTCACCATTATTTTGATAAACTTCTGCGCTGGCTAAAATAGCTGCGTTTTTATCTAAAATATTGATGAGTGGTAAATCATGACGTTTGCCGACTTCATTATCGTTAAAGTCATGAGCAGGTGTAATTTTCACACAACCTGAGCCTTTGGTCATATCAGCATGTTCATCACCTACAATAGGGATTAAACGATTAACCAAAGGTAATAATATGTGCTTGCCGATAAGATCTTTGTAACGAGGATCTTCAGGATTAACCGCAACACCTGTATCACCTAAAACGGTTTCTGGTCGAGTGGTTGCAACAACTAAGTAGTCAAGACCTTCAGCGGTTTTAACACCATTAGCTAATGGGTAGCGTAAGTACCACATGTAGCCTTTTTTATCTTTATTTTCTACTTCTAAATCTGAGATGGCCGTATGAAATTTAGGATCCCAATTTACTAAGCGTTTACCACGATAAATCAAGTCATCTTCAAATAAGCGAACGAAGACTTCTTGTACGGCTTCTGACATACCGTCGTCCATGGTGAAGCGCTCGCGAGTCCAGTCAATTGAATTTCCTAAGCGACGCATTTGTTTGCTAATAGTGCCACCAGATTCGTTTTTCCATTCCCATACTTTATCAATAAATGCATCACGACCGTAGTCATGACGTGTTTTATCTTCTTCAGCGGCAATTTTTCGCTCTACGACCATTTGCGTGGCGATGCCCGCATGATCCATTCCTGTTTGCCACAAAGTGTTTTTACCTTGCATACGTTGATAACGAATTAAGGTATCCA
The DNA here is from genome assembly GCA_041890515.1 of Alteromonadaceae bacterium. Taxonomy (GTDB): domain Bacteria; phylum Pseudomonadota; class Gammaproteobacteria; order Enterobacterales; family Alteromonadaceae; genus Colwellia_A. The sequence continues at coordinate 9,744 of JASDWX010000054.1, read as the reverse complement.
TAATTGTTTGTTGGAACGCATGTCCCATATGCAAACTACCGGTAACGTTTGGTGGCGGAATAGCAATGCTATAGCCATCTCCTTCGCCAGCTGGGCTAAAATAACCTTGCTCTTCCCAATTTTGATAAAGAGACTGTTCTATTTCTGAAGGATTGAATGTTTTTTCCATGGGAATGACTACTTAACTTAATTGATGTGCATTAATTGAGTTTGACTGTTTTGGCGCGGTTTGATTATCCACTTGAAATCCCCATTGACGATAGCCTTTATAACGCTCTCGAGCTTGCTGTTTTAGGGTTTCATCACTGGGTACAAAATCAACAATATGTGAAAATTGATTAGCAAAGTTTGGCACTGTGCTGGTTAAATTTATTAAAATAGCGCGCCGATTCGTTGGAGGTTGCCAACTGATTTCTACGGCTGCGCCATTTTTAGGGCCTTCGCCCGGTAAATTGTGGGGAACAAAACTGTCAGGCTCAAAAGCCCAAAGCAGTTCATCTAATTGATGCGCCATTTTCTGATCGGCGCAGTAAATAAATACTCGCTGATTTTGACGATAAAAATTAGCTGCCTGCAAACAAGCATGAAAATGTGACGCTTCAGCCCCATCTTCTCGCTTTGCATTATCTTCAAGCAAATAAAACATTACTTGTGTTTGCATGTTTGCGGTGTTCCTTTTGTTTCTTTATTTAGCTTGATGTTATTCGCTTTGCTCTGCACCTGAACGATTCAATAAAAATTGAGTCAACAAGCTTACAGGGCGACCAGTCGAGCCTTTATCTTTTCCACCACTTCGCCAAGCAGTACCAGCAACATCTAGATGCGCCCAGTTGTACTTTTTAGTGAATCGCGCTAAGAAACATGCGGCAGTAATAGTACCTGCGCCTTTGCCACCTAGGTTAGTAAAGTCAGCAAATGGGCTTTCTAGTTGTTCTTGGTACTCTTCCCATAACGGTAAACGCCATGCGCGGTCACCACTTTGTTCAGAAGCATTTAATAGTTCATGTGCTAAAGGGTTGTGTGTGCTTAATAAACCAGAGGCATGCTTACCTAAAGCAACGACACAAGCACCGGTTAGTGTTGCAACATCAATAACGAGTTCTGGATCAAAACGTTCAACATAGGTGAGTGCATCACATAACACTAAACGACCTTCTGCATCGGTATTTAATACTTCAACCGTTTGACCTGACATTGTCGTTAAAATATCACCAGGACGATATGCATCGCCACCGGGCATATTTTCACAACCGACTAAAATACCAATAACGTTAATAGGTAATTGTAATTCTGCCAATGCGTGCATAGCGCCTAAAACACCAGCTGCTCCACCCATGTCATATTTCATTTCATCCATAGCTTCACCTGGCTTTAATGAAATACCACCTGAATCAAAAGTGATACCTTTGCCGACTAACACTATTGGGTTGACATCAGCAGCAGCGCCATTATATTTAATAATACTCATAATAGATTCATTGCGGGAAGCTCGGCCAACGGCAAGGTATGAATGCATACCTAATTCTTCCATTTCTTTCTCGCCAACAAATTCGGTGCTAACATTTTCGTAATCGTTTTTTAAAATTTTAGCTTGTTCTGCTAAATAAGCTGGATTACAAATGTTTGGCGGCATGTTCGCAACATTTTTACAGGTTGTTATACCTTCTGATACAGCAAGTGCATGAGAAATTGCACGTTCGCCTAAAGGTAATTCTCTACGTGTTGGCACATTAAAAACCATTTTACGTAATGGACGACGTGCTTCAACCTTGCGCGTTTTTAATCCATCAAAACTGTATAAGCAATCTTGAGTGGCTTCAACTGCTTGGCGAACTTTCCAATAAGTATCTCGACCTTTAACATGTAATTCAGATAAAAAGCATACCGCTTCCATCGAACCCGTTTCGTTTAAGGTACTAATTGTTTTGCTGATAATCTGACGATATTGACGTTCATCAAGTTCACGTTCTTTACCACAACCCACGAGCAAAACACGTTCGCTTAGGATATTAGGCACATGATGAAGCAGTAACATTTGCCCTGATTTACCTTCTAAATCGCCACGACGTAATAAGTTACTAATATAACCTTCACTTATTTCGTCAAGCTGTTCAGCAATCGCTGAAAGACGGCGAGGTTCAAAAACGCCAACGACTATACAGGCGCTACGTTGCTTTTCGGGACTACCACTTTTTACGTTGAACTCCATGAGCTCTCCTAATTCGTACAAAAACAAGCTGTTTTTAAATGAAATTTACGAGTAAGCTTGTTTAAATCTATAAATAATCGGTATGCTTACTTTTAAAAGTATTCGGCTAAAGGCTATAATTATAGCCAGATGCGAGTGAATTACCCTTAAAGCAAAAATTAATATTACTTATGAAAACGACAAGTTTACTTAAAAATAGAGCAGATGTCAGAAAAAAACGATGTTTTTATAGGGAATCCTTATGATTATTTTTCGTTATTTGCTTAAAGAAGTCGCTAAAACTCAATTAGCGGTATTCTTAGTATTAATGACCATATTTATTAGTAATAAATTTGTTCGTATTTTAGACGATGCTGCTGAAGGTGGTATTCCTGGACATTTGGTTATGGTCTTTATTGGATTGAAGGTGCCTGACTTGGCAGGAATGATCTTACCTCTAAGTTTGTTCCTTGGTGTTTTACTGGCTTACGGGCGTATTTATGCCGATAGCGAGATGACGGTATTGCATGCTTGTGGTGTTAGTGAATGGTATGTTGTACGAGTAACACTTATTTTAAGTTTAATCACGGCCATTTTTACAGGGATCTTTACCTTGTATCTGTCGCCAATGGCTTCAGAATATGAATACCAAGTAAAAGAGCAATTAGCCGCTGATTCTGGTTTAAGTTCGCTTATTGCTGGCCGATTTCAAACAACGGGTAATAATAAAGCGGTCATTTTTATTCATGATAAGAATCGTGATGACAATACTTTTAAAAAAGTTTTTGTTGCACAACTCCCTGATAAAAAAGCTACGGATAAAAGTATAATAAATTCAAGTTTGGTTTATGCGCAATCCGGGCAAGTTATTGAAGAAGAAAGCGGTTCTCAGCGATTAGTGTTAAGTGATGGTACTCGTTATCAAAATGATACGAAGAGTAAAGAATTTAAAGAAGTCTTCTTTGATAAGTATTACATTCAAATACAAGATCAAAAAGTCGCTCACAAAAACCGAAAGTTGAGGGCTATTCCAACCCCTGATTTATTCAAAGAAGACACCGCGGAATATAGTGCTGAAACGCATTGGCGTATTGCTTTCCCTATTGCGTGTTTGATCATGACGTTAATTGCAGTACCGTTAAGTGTCGTGAACCCAAGGCAAGGGAAATTTGCTAAAATGTTGCCTGCATTATTGTTGTTTTTGGGGTATTTCTTAATGCTTACCGCTGTGCGTTCCGGTGTCGAGTCTTCAACCATACCTCAAAGTGTCGGGTTATGGCCAGTGCACTTCTTTGTATTCGTTTTAGGCGTAAGTTTACTGGTTAAAGATCGCAGTAGCGGGTTAAAAATGAAAGCTAAACTACCTCAGTTAATCCGAAACTTCACGCGCAAAGGAACATCATCATAATGCGTATATTAGACATGTACATTGGTCGAATTATAGCATCGACAACCTTTATAACATTATCTGTTTTTGTGAGTTTAAGCGGCATCATTAAATTTGTTGAAGAAATGAAAACAGTCGGAAAGGGCGACTATGATATTGCTCATGCTGCTTTATTTGTGCTTTATAAAATCCCCCCTGATATTGAAATGTTTTTTCCTATGTCTGCATTGATTGGTGGCTTGATTGGTATGGGCATGCTCGCATCAAACAGTGAACTTGTGGTGATGCAAGCGGCAGGTTTGTCTCGTGTAGATATTATTAAATCGGTCATGAAATCGGCGATAGTACTTGTTTTGATCAGTATGGCTGTAGGTGAATGGTTAGCACCTGAAAGTGAATTAGCGGCAAGACAACTCAAGGCACAAGCTATTTCAGGAGGAAGTTTAATTCCCTCTGCTGATGGTACTTGGGCAAAAGACGGTGATTACTTTGTTCATATAGGTGATGTAGAAGACAAAGGTAAATTAAATGATCTTCAAATATATCGTTTTGACAAATCCCTAAAACTATCAAGTTGGTTATCTGCAGAGAGTGCCATTTACCAAAAAGATGCTTGGCAATTACGAGACGTAGTCGATACCCATTTAAGTGAAAATAAAATGACTAAAGAGTCATCACCCATCAAAATGTGGACATCAAGTTTAACCCCTGAAAAATTGGGTGTTGTAATGGTTAAACCTGAGCTTTTATCATTACGGGGGTTGTCAGAATATTTAAGTTATTTAGAAGAAAATAAGCAAGACCCCAGTCGTTATGTTTTGGCCTTTTGGCGTAAAATTGTTCAACCAGTGACTGTTGCGGTAATGTTATTACTCGCGTTATCGTTTGTATTTGGGCCGTTACGTTCTGTGTCTATGGGCGCAAGAATTATGATGGGCGTTGCTACCGGGATTTTATTCTTTATAACTAATGAAGTATTAGGTTCGTTGAGCTTGGTATATCAATTGCCAGCGGCTTTTGGGGCGCTAATGCCAAGTGCGATATTTGTTTCGTTAGCACTGTATTTAATGAATAAGCGGCCTAGTTAACTTTTTTTAGAAGATTCTTAGTTATTAATTAAGAGTGTTATTAGAGAAGGCATGATAAAAGTTTTAATCATGCCTTTTTATTCAGTATAAATGCTACAAACGACCGCGATTAGCTTCTAACGTTAAAAGTACAACTTCTGTGTTTGTTAGCCTATCTTGTAAACTTAACTTATTCTTACGATCAAATATTACGATGAAGTTACCTAAACCCAATAGGGTTGGGAATAGTCTTTTTAATCCCGTTATTTTACTTATTAAAGAACCATCTTGATTTTGAACACGTAAACGCCATGCTTTCATCCCTAATGTTTGACCTGTCTTAGACCAAAACCAAATAAAGAAAAACGATACCCAAGCAAGCTTCCAAAACTCATTTGGCCATTTTAACCAAGCGGTATTAGCAATAGCATCTGAAAAATGCTCATATCCTTGCATGCTGAATAGGCCAAAATAAAACCCTAAATACATCAATAGGAATGACATTGCTCCGGCGGTCATCCAAACAGCGGTGGCAATTAAAAGATCATAAACCCAAGAGGCTAAGCGACGTCGAAAACCAGCGCGTGGGAAAGTTTCTACACTATCAGAAGTTACAGATATCATTAAAAGCCTAAAAGAGTGGATATACGAATTCAGCTATTCTAGCAAAGGTCTTGATAAAAATTAACCAATGAAAATTTAAATAATTATGTAAACATCATAAACGTATAAATATTCAGCAAACAGTCCACAGAATAATAAAATATATTGCTAAATGAAGTTATTTTCGTATAATGCCGAACAGATTCATTAATGCACATATGTTGATGGAAACAGTTTTAAATCTTTGGTTGCTACAACGAAAGAAATTTAAGCCGGTGTGATGAAATTGGTATACATAGGGGATTCAAAAGCCGATTGTTTTTAGGTTCCAATCTCTGCAAGTGATTGATAAACAAAAGATTTAAAAGAAAAATATTAGTTTTTATAAATTGTATATTCGTGTATATTTATAGAGTATAATAATTTCCAAGTTTAGAAAAAGTATTAGTTTAATTGTTTTTTAAACTAGTATTAGTAAAAAGATAATGCCGGATTGGTGGAATTGGTAGACACGAGGGATGAAATTGTGTCTGAAGTCGAAAGACTGAAAAAAATAATGAGTCCCACTTCTGAGTGATTGGAAGTTAAAAACTGGATGAATTGCTGGAAAATCTAAACATGTAATGATGTAGACAATCAGCAGCCAAGCCTACTGAGTAGGAAGGTTCAGAGACTACCTGAGCAATCGCGAGATAGCTTAATAACAGGAAGTAGCTAATGATTAAAACGTTAGTGAAACAGCGTCCAGCCCTCGATAGAGGTGATGATATAGTCCGACTACTGTGAAAACAGATAGATAACCGTCAAAATCCCTTGCAGAAATGTGTCCCGGTTCGAGTCCGGGATCCGGTACCATTCTTTTGATAGTTAAATCCAATCAGAAATCCCTGACATTCTTTTGTTGAAATCTACCAAAATTACCTTCTTCATCTTGAAAGCAAACATCTATATTCAATCTATAAAATATAGCAGCAGCATCCTATGGATAGATCTCTATTTTATTTAATAAATATCTTTTATAAACGTAAGCAGTAATGCTATTAATTACTTTAAGCCTCTTCAGTAGAGATATGAGCAGTATTTTTTTGTAATCAATAGTTATTGAACCCAAATTATTTGATAGCAAAAATAGCCCTTATAGAGCATATCAACATTAACCTTTTGCTTACTTTATTGTTTATATATTTAATCGTTTATTATCTAGGGTATTATTAATTTTTGTGCATTATTTACGTTAATGTATTGTATTTGTTTGATTATTATGTAATAATGTATTTGAGGTCGTTGATAAAAGGATGATTACCTTTTTGAGAGTTCATTATTGTTATTGTTGCTTGAATAAAGCCCTAGTTCTTAACTAGGGTTTTTTTACGTTTAGATATTAATGAAAAGAAAGATGTGGCCATGGTTGACCACACTTTGAATTTAAGATTCTACTTCAGCTATAGCTTCATTAAGTACCATATTCCAATTTACTACATTATAACTTTCTTGCATTGATTCATCTTGATTACATTCAAAATCTTGAACTACTTCATTCGCTTCAACTAAATCTATTTGTGATTCTTCAAGTGTTACTATTTTATTGATTTCTTTATAATTAGGGTAAACCATTTCAAAGAACTTCAATAAGTTGCCAGCATCTTTTATTTTAACTCTCATTAAATACTCAAATTTACCTTTAGAGTTTTTAAATGTTGGGTTCGATTTAGTTACACTACCATCTTCTTCTTCAGTGAATCTTTCTGCTTTTTCAATTGAAAGACCAAACTCTTTCTTTAATAAATTTTTCACTAACCAAGTTGCATTAGAAAATTTTATATTTGGGAATAAACTTTTAAAAACATTAAGTGCTTTTTCTCTAGTTCCTTCAAAATCAATCTCACCTTGCATTATGAAATCATAAAACTTATTAAAATTCTCTTTGCTAAACTCACTATCTAAATTTTTATCAAGATTCGAACAATCAAATAATTTATTAAATATCACTTCTTTTGCGAAGCTTGTGTAGTATTTAGAAGATAATCCAAAGGTAACAAGAGCAAGATTTTCTATTTTTGTTCTGCCGTATCCATCTTCATCAAAATTAAATACATCTTCAAATATTTCATTATCTGTTTCTGAATCAATCTTATATGCTGAAAATACATCTGATGCATAACTCAAGCGCTTATCGTTTAATGTTCGACATTCTTCCTCTGTTGCACTAATGCGCCTTAATTCATTCATATGACGGACTTTATCAAGCATTTTATAAACACTTAATCTGTCAGACTTTTCGATTTTAGTTGCTTCAGATTCTCTATCATTCATCTCTTTTGATGAACATGAATAATCAAAATCTATATCATAATTAAGAATTTCAAACATACATAAAACGTTATTAGCGTAATCTAATCTCATTTCATTATCGTGTTTAATGCGATCAATAATATCTTTAGTTGCTGTGTTTTTTGCTAATAATTCTCTTTGTTCATCTACATCAATGCTAAGTATTCCTTTTTTTAATTCGTTCTCAAATATGCTTATCCAGCTTACCTGTGGAGCATTTGGTATGTTATTAATATAAATGCCTTTGCAGATGTTTGGTCTATCTCTCTCGGCCCACTGAAGCACATCTAGTGGAGCTACTGTTTGATGACAAATCATTGTTACCAAATCAAAGTTAGAAAACATACTAATGCCATTTCTCCATACTGAAGTACTCATAACATGATCGTATTTGTTGACAAATTCTGTAGGGTTTTGCATATGCTTTACATTATCTTTTTGAGCAAAGAATGAAGAATCTACAGCAATACTTTTGATATCAAAATCTTTATTGATCTCAATATTAGTAGATTCAAACTTACTTCTACCACCACTATGTTTACAGTCACTCATAGTTAATGCTCTTTTATTGTCATCAATAACGTCTCTTACAGACTGCACAGCATTGTTTCTATTAGCGAAGTAAGTAAGCTTCTTTTGCTCTCTTTTGGGTTCAGAAATTGGTTTGATTACAATTGCTTGTCTGCCAGTTCTAGCAACAATATGGTCTAGGCTTTGTTGAGACAGGTGAGCATCAGTTATTAATACAGTCTCTTTATTTAATAAATTATTAAATGCCGATTGTCCTTTGGTTTTTTCTTCTAACGTGCCATTACTTCCGATGATGTCTGCCAATAGTGCATCTCTACAGCTCTCATATTCTTCAAATATAGCTATGTTAGAGGCTTCTCTAAATGCTTTGAATGATGGTGTTAATAGAGCTGAGTATAAACATACTGCTAATCCATTTTGTTCATTAATTGTTTTGTTTGCTAATGCTGTTTTATAGTTTCTGTCGTCACTACATAATGAATTTACTAGCGTTACAGTTGATGTCATTAATAAAACTTTTTTATCTGATGTAGCTTTATTGAGTAATTGTTTTACTACTTCAGATTTTCCCGAAGCCATTTTTGATCTTAAGGCGTAAAATCCCGGATTTTCAATTATATAGTTAGCTACATCTTCATAGTTCATCTTTAATTCAATAGCATTCTTACCATCTATTTCTACTTGTAATCTTTTTGTATTTTCTTTTTTTCTAATATCTAATTTGATTTTAAATTCTTTTAATAAATATTTAGAAGCTGTTTGATTATTACTAAATTTAATGTCTGGTGAACAGTCACGTAAGATTTTCTTCATTTCGTTAAAGCTGTACTTTCGAGGGGTTTGTTTGAAAGCTTCATTTAGTAAGTTTCTAGCACATTCTTTAAATAGCTTTTCTTGTGTACATTGACTTATTAATAATAATTGCGATTCTAAATACGATAACTTACCTAGTGCATTCTTTCTAAATTCGAATTCTTCACCATTTATAAAACATTTCTTTTCGAACTTCATTGCTAGTGATGCTGCATGTGATGCCTTGTCGCCTGCGCCAACTATGATTACTTGTTTATTATTGTGAATGTTTTCATATAAAAGAGAGCTAATGTAATTAAGGTCTCCTTTGATAGTTTTTGAATTTTCTACTGAAGGGATTATTTCGGTTGTTCCGGTTAAGCATAATAATATTTTCATGTGATTTTTCTTTTTATTGTGTGTTTTAAATAAGCAAATGATTAGTTTGCAGCTTGAGTATTAATATTAAGCTTTAATAAAGCATGAGTCAATTTAATTTAGTCTTAATTATACGTTAATTAATTAATATTAATTGGTGTGTCTTGATCGGTTTATGTTTTTATAAGTCTATATATTTGTTTTATTAAGTACTTTTAATCTGTATAAAGTAAATTTAATTGATATATTTATAAGTCTACTGCTTAGTATTTTTAATATCCTTCACTCTGTCGAGTGATTACACCTCTATGTTCTTCTGTGTCTCTTTGTGTGTTTTCTAAACCTATATATTTATTCTATTAAGTACTTTTAAGAGGTTTAGAATGGAATTAATCTAAAAAAAGTACAACACAATATTAGACGTCAACTAACTTGTCCGGTCGGCGTCAATTAACTTGGCCGGTACT
>JASDWX010000053.1:0-21808 GCA_041890515.1 Alteromonadaceae bacterium | reverse complement strand
TTTTTAATTTTAAAAATAATTTGACTAAAACGGCGATGTTTCAAAAATAGTAATGAAAAATTCTCAACCAAACATGTCTAAGTTTTCGGTCTTAGATAAAACAAATGACTCACCGTTGATTGATGTTAATTTCCTCTTTTATACCGGCGCAGCAGCAGACCCTGTTGGTAAGAAAGGGGTCGCCGCATTGACCGCGCGTATGTTGACTCAAGGTGGTTCAGCAACGCGCACCTATAAAGATATTAAAAAAGGGTTATATCCTTTAGCTGGACGATTTTCGTCTCAGCTTGATAAAGAAATGATGTCGTTTACAGGGCGTGTTCACAAAGACAACGCGGATGAATGGTATAAATTGATCAGTGATCAATTATTGAATCCTGGCTGGCGTGATGACGATTTTAAGCGTTTGAAAAAAGAGTTAATTGACGGTATTAAGTCAGGTCTTAAATCTTCTAATGATGAAGAATTAGGTAAAGAAGTACTTTACAGCAAACTTTATCAAGGCCATGTTTATGAAAACTTTAATAATGGTGACTTATCTGACTTAGCAGAAATAACCATTGAAGATGTTAAAGCTTTCTACAACAGCCAACTTACACAAGCTAAATTAAACTTGGGTATAACTGGGGCTATGTCAAATGCTTTGAAATCAAAGTTAATAACCGACTTAACGGCTTTACCTGAAGGTGATGAAAAACGCTTAACTATCGAAAAAGCACCTATTTTAAAAGGACATCATGCGACAATTATAGAAAAAAATGCACAATCTACAGCGGTATCTTTTGGTTTTCCAATTGAGACTATTCGCAGTGATAAAGACTGGGCTGCACTTTGGTTGGTGCGTTCATACTTTGGTGAACATCGTAGTTCTAATAGCTACTTGTACCAACAAATACGTCAAGCGCGCGGTATGAACTATGGTGATTATTCTTATATTGAATATTTTCCACGTGGTATGTACCAAACTAAACCTGATGCAAATCTAGGTCGTACAAGTCAAATTTTCCAAGTTTGGTTACGTCCTCTACGTTCAAATAATGATGCTCATTTTGCAACGCGTGCCGCTTTATATGAATTGGACAAGTTGATTGAAAATGGTATGAGCGAAAAAGATTTTCAGGCAACACGTAATTATTTAACGAACTATGCACCGCAACTAGTTGCTAGCCAAGATCAGCAGTTAGGTTATGCGCTTGATAGTGAGTTTTATCAGACGGAAGAGTTTGTTAAGTATGTACGTGAGCAATTTGCAAAGCTATCGTTAGCTGATGTGAACCGTGTTATTAAAGAAAACTTACAAACAGAAGATATTTATTATGTTTTCATTTCAGGCGATGGTAAAGATATGAAGAAACGCTTGTTTTCTGAACAAGTATCACCGTTAAAGTATAACAGTGAAAAGCCAGCTGAACTTTTAGCAACCGACAAAATCATCGAAAGCTACAAGTTAATATTGCCGAAGAAAAACGTTGAAGTTATTGCTGTTGATAAGGTTTTTAAATAAGGTTTTAAATAACCTGTAATCATAAATTACCATTGAATCAGTCTTAATAAAAACACCACGCTTGACGTGGTGTTTTTATTTTTAAAATAGCATTCACGAGTTATCTTAAATAAATATTATCGCTAGAAAGTAAAACTCTTGCTGTCTTTGCCACCTTTTTCTGAGTCTACCGTGACCTTGAAGCTGCCTTTGCTATCAACGATCCATTTCACTATGGTCGTAGAATGCCCTGCAATGGTAGATACTTTAATTGTGGCATATGATAGGCATGAAATAAGGTAAACGCCATATTACGGTGTGCTTCTTCCTCTAAAAGAAAGGAAGGGGGAACTCTACCAAAGTTTTTCTTAAAACCGCCTACTTCAATGTCACCATAAATAGGGTGTTTGACTTTAGTCCATGGTACAAATGCGTCACCAAATAAAACATGCTTGTTGAAATTGTGGTTTTGATCACCCAATTTATCGCGATTTTTGTCCGTTGGACGAAACATATTAGCTGAGGTCCAAAGTTCATTGGTAAACGCCATAATACCGTTGTTACCATAAAACCAGTCAAATTCACCACCATAGACTTGATAGAGATCTTTCCAAGCAACAAGGTAACGATAATTAGGTAATATTTGCTCACCTTGGTTGGCGATAAAGTCATATACGTCGATATCAGAACGGGTGTATTTGTTATTTGCTTTACCGGGACCACGTAAAATCATACCGCCGGTATTGTGGTAACTTTGAGCGGCAGCAATGTTACGGTGCGCTTTAACAAACTTCTCAACAGCACTGGTTTCTTTTAATGAAAATGGATAACGACGTGCACCTCTTTGAATATAAGCAGGTTCCCATTCATGTGCCCAGTCTCGATTAGGATCATATTCGTAAACCCCTTTGCCATCTTCGTTTACAAGGCCATCACCATCGTTGTCGTATCCTTCAGTGCCTAGCATGCGATAATCGCCCGTTTGACCTGCAGGAACACGCACCATTAAACCGGGATATTTTTCGTCTTCTTTGTGCGTACCACGAACGGTATCTTTAATACGCATACGGGTAATATGGCCATCATTATTGAGATCTTCTGGACCGTCTTCATCTATTTCACCGTCAAGGTCGTTGTCCGTGGGTACCATGCCTGAGCGAGGAGAGTGTGCTGTATTGGCTTGCTTCATAAACCAGTCACGCCCGTCAGGGTTGATTGTTGGCACTATGTAGAAGGCTTTTTCGTTAAGCAGTTCGGTTATCCACTTCACTTTACCGTAGCTTTCTGTTAAGAACCAAGCGGTATAAAGAGAGACTTCCGTCCCTTGAATTTCATTGGAATGAATGTTGCCGTCAATGTACATGGCGGGCTTAGTCGTATCATCGCCGTTGTTATAATTGGTCACTTTAATGACAAATATATCGCGACCTTCAAAGGACTTACCAATAGACTCTATTCGCGTAAGCTTTGGGTAGGCTTTGTTTATTTTCTTGAGTATCTTTATCGTACTGCCAGAGTCGTAAAAGCGATTCCAACGTATGTCCACCTTAGGGTTTAAAGGTGCGCCTAACGCTTGCAAACCACTCAGTTTATCTGCGGCTTGTGCTGTTATAGTTAACAACATACTGCCCGTTAAAATACAGATAAGCACTATTTTTTTCATGATTAAGCTCCAAACTTAACGATTTGTTTCACCGCATCGACGACAGGTGAGGATATTTCAAATGAGGCATTGCGATAGCCTTTGGTATTGATCAACCATTTAATTTCTTGTTGATCGCCGAACGCCTGAATGGGTGCTAATAATGTCCGTTTGGTGCCGCCAATAAAGTTTTCTTTGGGTAAATTCCATTGAACTCTTATGGGGAGCATCCAGCGCGTTAATTTACCCATTGCACTTTGGGTGGGAAGTTTACCCGTATTTTTTATTTTTAACGTAACTCGGTACAGGTCTTTTCCGAGCTTCTTAACGGTCTGAGTCACTTCAAGTTTTGGAAAAAGCGTGGTTAGCGCAGCAACATATTCAGAACTCTTCGTATCAGCAAATACGGCAATATCAGGGTTGTTTAGATAGGCCAGTCGAAATCCGCCAACTTCTACTTTTTCATTAAGAAAATTTGGATGTGAAATTGTTGTCCAAGGCACAACGGCTCCTTGAAGTTCTTTATGTTGAGCATTAGCCATCAAACGAGCTTCTTTTGTATCCAAGTTTTTTGATTCACTTTTCTTTTTGCTTTCGTCTGTATATTCTATAGCATCAGCATCAGCATCAATTTTGTTTTCGTCAGCGTTTGTTTTCGTCAGCGTTTGTTTTTGCAATTACTATTTGTTTGAAATTCCAACCATTGGCCGCTATCGACCATCGGCCACCATGAAAATAGGCCCAATCGTGAAAAGTACCTTGGCCACGATTTTCAGCGTTTACTTTCCATTCTTTATGATCTTGCAGCCATAAGTTAGAAAAGAGTTTATAAGCGTCAACATCTTCTTTAGGCATTTTATCAAAGGCCTCTAATGGACGCTTGTATTCACTCACTTTTACTTTTTTAGCTGACCAGTTTTTATGTAAATTATCGTATCTAGAAAAATTAACCGTCATTAAAATATTCTGGTGATCGATTACAAAATCAATTAAGGCACGTGTTTCTGGTTCAGAAGCTTGATTGACGCCAGAGCCAACACCGAAATAGTCGTAGTTGTAGGTGAAGTTTTTATTAATAGCTACTCCACCATAACCATCTTCATCGAATTTACCATCACCATCGTCATCTTTGCCTTCATTGAGGACACGGTATTGTCCCTCTTCGTTTTTCAGCGGATCTACTTTTACTAATAAATTTGGTGTTTTGTCACTTATTTTATACAAACCTGAGTTGTCTGCGATCCTAAGTTGGGAAATAAGACCATCGTTATTGAGATCATTAGGACCATCTTCATTTACTTTTTGATCGTTATCGTCATCTATTTTTAAGTGATTAAACGTCGTTGAATAGCCGTTTTTACCCAATATAAAATTTGTTGCATCTGGATTTGGCATCGGGACGATAAATATACTTTTACCATTTCTCTCTACTTTGCCAGATTTTAGATCTTCAATGAGGCGCATAGCGAGTTCAGTGCCTACCAAATAATCGCCATCAACGTTTCCGGTAACCAATACTGCAGGTGATTTTTCATCACCAAACTGAGCTACAACTATCGATTTTCCTGATCGCGAAGTACCAATTTCCTGAGTGCTAACGCCCAGTTGTTTTAATTGTTTTAACATCTCAGCATGACTGGTGTATTGGTTTAGGTAATCTTGACCAATACAACTGCTTGAGACGAGAAATAACGCGAGAAGTCGCTTCATTTATATTTATGCTCCTATTAGAAAAACGCTTATTTATGAATGATTGAATATGATCAACTCAATTTATGTACAAAGAGTATATATATTCTTCAATGAATTCAAAGGAAATAGCTTCCAATGAGGTGGTTTGTTATAAATTCAGGCTAAACGTCAAATGAATCAAATTTTGAAGGCGATAAATAGTTATAAAGGTAGATTTTTGCCTTTAAAATCGACAATTTTAAGCCACATTTAGCTTTACTCATTAATTTCACTCATTATTTGAAATAAAAGTGTTTTTAATAGATATTAAAGACACTTTAACTTTATGCCAGATAACTATGTTTAAAATAATCAACAGAGCCATATTGCTATTTTTAGCTGCTTTACTAACTTTCTCAAAGGTTACCAGTGCGCAAAGCAGCACACCATTAGATCTCAACGAACAGAACATAGTTAAAGAAGTTGAACTCACTTTACCGCAGTCACTTAAAGATATTGAACAAGCGGTGAATATAAATAGTGGTTCAATGAATTTTGAAGGTGTAAAGCAGGTCGGTTTATTGGCTAAGCAACAACTTTCAGCAATAGGTTTTGAAGTACAATGGCTCGATGGCAGTGCTTTTAATCGAGCAGGCCATATTTTAGCAACTCATCAAAGTCGTAACCCTACTGCACTTAAGATTTTAATGATTGGTCATTTAGATACGGTATTTGCTAAAAATGATAGCTTTCAAGACTATAAAAGGCTCAGTAAAAAACAAGCAGCGGGTCCTGGTGTTGCTGATATGAAAGGCGGTAATACCATTATAATTGCTGCGATGCGCGCATTAACAAAACTTAATTTACTCGATAATGTCAGTATAAAAGTGCTGTTGACGGGGGATGAAGAAAGCAGTGGTCGTCCTTTATCTTTATCAAAAAAAGCTATCGTCGATGGCGCGATTTGGGCTGACATTGCCCTTGGTTTTGAAAATGGTGACAACAATATAAATACCGGTATGGCAGCACGTAGAGGTTATACCGGTTGGACATTAAATGTAGAGGGCAAACCAGCGCACTCGTCTCAAATTTTTAATGAGGAAGTGGGTTATGGGGCAATTTATGAAACAGCACGTATTTTAGAAGCTTTTAGAGCCCAACTTGAACAAGAAGAAAACCTGACTTTTAACCCCGGGATGATCATAGGTGGTACGAGTATAGATTTTGATGTTGATAAATCATCAGGGTCGGCATTTGGTAAAAGTAATGTGATTGCCCAAAAAGCGAAAGTGAAAGGTGATTTAAGGGCACTTTCAAATAAACAGCTAAAAAGCGCAAAACAAACCATGCAAAATATTGTTAAAAATAATTTAAACCACACACAAGCTGAACTGATTTTTGAAGCAGGTTATCCTCCTATGGCACTTACCAGTGGTAACTTAGCTTTGTTGGCGCAATACAGCCAAGTCAGTCAAGACTTAGGTTATAATGCCGTAATACCTGCTAATCCGCGTAAAGCAGGCGCAGCGGATATTTCATTTGCCGCTGAGCATGTTGATATGTCACTTGATGGTTTAGGCTTAATGGGCACTGGCGCGCATACTAAAAATGAAGTTGCAGACTTAACCACATTAAATAAAAATATCGAAAAAACTGCAATTTTGATTTATCGTTTGTCTAAACAAAAGTCTAAACTAAGCGCTAAAGGAAATTAACACCTCTTTTTTGAGGGATTTCCTTATATTCAAAAGTAAATCCCTCGTAAGACATCAACCTCAAGAAAAATCATCAAATATAGTCTCTATCAGTAACGTCTTTTTAAATATGATTTTACGATCTAAAAAGGTCATTATCTGATACGTATTGATAAGTCAGTAACAGTAATTGTGAGTAGTTAGTTAATTAAGCACTAAAGATTTGAAAGTATGCTTCTAAAGTGACAAAGTGCATTTATCTGACAGACAGTCAAGGTTGCGAATTCATCAATTTCGGAGATATTTATGCACCATAAAAATAACACCAATGATTTATACCTATGAAGCCGACCTTAAATCCTTATTTAACCTCGATACTTTATGAACTTGATCAATTATTTAATTGTTTCTCGTTATGTAATGAACACCAAATAATAAAGCACTTACAAGAAAAAAAAATATCACCTTTTGATGACTTTTCATTAGCTAACAGCAAAGATTTATTTAGTGCACACTTTCTTTGTATGCATGCGCTGTATCACTTAAAAAACCAATATCAACACGCGCAAAAGTTTAAGCTCACTATTCAATCAGTACAAATACAAAGAATAACGCTAAATGATGAAATATTTGCTAATAAACAGCCAGATACTGTTCTGGAAACAACGGACCCACTTGAACGTTATTATCTGAATTCAAAGTACTATTTTGAAACACAAGAAGATGAAATTAATGACATGATCAAATCATTTTGGCAAAAGTATATCGCCCAAGATAATAAAAAAGAGGCACTTGATGTTTTAAATCTTCCAACGAATGCTGATGCGAAAATGATTAAGGCTCAATACCTACGTCTTGCTCAGAAACACCATCCTGATAAAGGGGGATGCGCCGAAATGTTTACCAAAATCCGTCAAGCGAAAACGGTTCTAGATCACTTTTTTTAAAGTATTATGTTGTTGCTTCTGTTGCTTCTGTTGCTTCTGTTGCTTAGATAAATCTATGTTAAATGAATTTAGCTAATGTTTTATACTGTATTTTGATAATGAATTATTTTTTGACATTCCTTGTCGTACATATAAATTTTAGTTAAACCAGTGTTTTGTCCGATTAATAAACATTACTAAAGACAACATAACAGGCACTTCAACAAGTACGCCAACCACAGTTGCTAAAGCTGCACCTGAGTGTAATCCAAAAAGTGAAATAGCAACCGCTACCGCTAACTCAAAAAAGTTAGATGTACTTATTAAGCTCGCTGGCGCTGCAATATTATGAGGTAGTTTCATCCATTTTGCTACGAAGTAAGCAATAATAAAAATACTGTAAGTTTGTATTATCAACGGGATTGCAATTAAACCAATGGTTTCTGGTTCCGTTACTATAGTGTTCGCTTGAAAACCAAACAATAAAACAACAGTGGCTAATAAGCCGATAACTGACGAGGGTTTTAATACCGATAACCAATGTGCTAAAGATATTCCCCCCTTACGCTTATTGAGAATTTTTCGAGTCACCACGCCAAAAATCAAAGGGAGTAATACATAAAGCATCACAGAAGTAAGAAGCGTTTCCCAGGGGACGTGAATGTCACTCACCCCCAGTAATAATGCTGAAATAGGGGCGAATGCAAAGATCATAATAACGTCATTTACCGAGACTTGGACTAAGGTGTAGTTTGGATCTCCTTTGGTTAATTGCGACCAAACAAAAACCATTGCAGTACAAGGAGCCACCCCTAATAAAATCATACCGGCAATGTATTCTTGTGCCGATGTAGGGTCAACTATATCGGCAAAGAGAAAATTAAAAAATAACCACCCTAAAGCTGCCATGGTAAAGGGTTTCACTAGCCAATTAATAACGACAGTTAATATCAAGCCTCTTGGATTTTTTCCAACATTTTTTATCGCGGAAAAATCGATTTGAACCATCATAGGATAAATCATCACCCAAATAAAAACGGCGACGACAATATTAACTTGGGCAATTTCTAGGTCCGCAATCGTTTGAAAAGCATCAGGTTGCCATAAGCCTAAAGTAACACCAGAGATTATGCTTAGGCCTACCCAAACAGACAAATATCGTTCAAAAACGCCCACCGTTATTCATCCTTAAAATATTGTGTGAATGCAAATTTTTACTTGTGGCCTTTTCTATCTATTTTGACACTGATCACTGTTCGTTGAATATACAGAATACTGTGAAGTTTATTACTGATTTAGCGCATGTTTTTATTGAATAATGATATGATTTTTTACATGGCTACTCTAAAGATGAAAATACTCTCAAAGTACTTCCATGGATTATGTTTATGTCTTGTTAGTTGATAATATTTATAGTGCATATGATAAAATCAGAGGGGTAATAGATATTTCATTGTTAATAATTTAAGGTCTACGCTTAAAATAAGTGACGTTAAATTGAAATGTTAAGAAAAAATAGTATTAAGACAAGTGAGTCTCTAAGTAATGGAAGAGTCTATTGCTTTAAGTAAAACATCAAGTTCAATCGGTTTACCCACAATGCCATTAAAGCCAGCGTCTAAATATTTTTCAATGTCGTCAGACATCACATTGGCTGTTAACGCAATAATAGGTACATTGGGCATGATTTTTTTTATCACTTTACAAGCTTTTATGCCATCAATTTTTGGCATTTCTATATCCATTAAAATTAAATCAGGTGTTAATGCCTTCGCCATATCAATAGCTTCGATGCCGTTTGCCACAATTTTCATTGTCACACCTGTATCACCGAGCATTGCTTTTACTATTGTTTGATTTATTCGGTTATCTTCTGCTAATAATATCGTTTTATTATTCAGTTTAAGCTGGTTGATTTTTGTTTCATTTTTCAAGGGTAAGGCTTTAATTCCTTTTAAAACAGGTAATCTCACGGTAAACGTTGTACCATTATCTTCCTCACTAGCAACATTTATTTTTCCATTCATTAAGCTGACTAATGCATAAGTGATAGACATACCTATGCCTGTTCCTCCATATTTTCGTGTTGTTGAATCATCAGCTTGTTCAAAAGGGTTAAATAATTTTTCTAGCGCGTATTCATTCATACCAATACCAGTATCAGTTACTATAAAGACTAATTCTTTAGTACTTTCTATATATGTAATAGATAATACTACCGAGCCTGAGTCAGTAAATTTTACTGCGTTAGAAGTAATATTTAGTAAAATTTGTCTTATTCGATTGGGGTCTCCCAACCAAATGTCATGCTCTACATTAAGCATAGGTTTAAAGGATATATATTTTCTTTTCGCTGCATGTATGATGTCTGAAGTAATACTCTCAACTAATTTTGATAAACTGAACTCGACTTCTTCAATAGCTAACTTACCTGCTTCAATTTTAGATATATCTAAAATATCATCAATAATGGCCATTAAACGCCTCGTTGAGTAAATGGCCCGCTCAAGATAGCCTTGACCTGTAATGGTTAATCGCTCTTTCTCTAATAGTTGTAGATTGCCATAAACACCATTCATAGGTGTTCTTATTTCATGACTTGTATTGGCCAAAAATAAACTTTTTGCTTGGTTAGCTGTATCAGCCTGTTCTTTTGCACGCTTTAATTCTGATTCATATTTTTTTCTTACCGATATGTCACGGATCACAGCCACGGTATTAGCCTGATTATTGAACTCAACTTCACTTATTAACATTTCAACAGATAGTTCTTTTTCTGTTTTATGTATCGCGATGAGCTCTTGTGTTTCTCCTAAAAAAACATCATCAATAACTGATATTTTCCTTAGTGGCTTTTGTGCTTCATTTGAAGGGAACTCCAATAGTTGATTAATATTTTTATGCTCAACTTCTGCTTCAGAATAACCAAACATTTTTTGTGCTGGTTGGAAAAAAAAGATAATATTTCCAGCTTTATCACAAACGATAATAGCATCAGTTAAGCAGCGAAAAATCGCATTTTGTTGAGCTTGATTCATTTTTAATAAATGTGACGCTTGAGTCAGCTGAGCTGACTTAATCTCAACCTCTTCATTTAGAGCATCTCGGGAATCTTTAATTTGTAAATTGACTAATACTTCATTGGCAAGCGCAAACCATAGAGCAACACCGTAAGCTAAAAAGCGTAATATATGCCAACCCCACCAAGAAACATCCCATAAAACAGACTGCTGAAACATTATCGCAGCAAAGCCAAACATAGTGCAGTGCAGTACAAAAAGTAAATCATCAGTCTTTTTTGTTTGTCTATAGGTGATTAAGAGTTTTATGGCTGAAGTCAGTAGCATACAACCACCTATAACATTTAGAAAAACCGCAATAGAAGTAAAACCGGATTGATCTGCCATTATGGGTAATTTATTTGAATATACACTTGATATTATAGCAAAAGAAAATGAGCATAATAATACAAAGAGTAACCAACGAGAGCTGAACTTATCTCTCCAAGATTTAGGGAAATAAATACAGAGAAAGATAATTCCACCCAAAAAAGTGGCTGATGAGTGCAGCCAAACAAACAACTGTCCTTTAGGTACAATTGAGTGGAAACCGTCAAGCACTCCCATAGCAATCAAAGCACCCGCAATAACATAATTATAACTAGTGCCACGATTGTTTCTTTCTAATAGAACCAACATATAAGCAACAAAAAAAGCAATCACAGAGCCTGAAATCTCTATAGCACTGTGAAAAGGCACTTGTTCCAAACGCCAATTAACGAGTACCGATTGTCCAATAATTAACGTTAACAAGTGTACTGTTGCACTGGTAATAATAATAGCAATTATCACTTTTTTTGTTATAGGGTTAATTGATTTCAATATATTTAACTTATTGTTTATTATAAAAACAAGTGTAGCTTGTTTTATTCAGAAATCAGGCTTTGGAGGTACTCTTTGTAAGTTTATTTTATACAAAGCCCAACGGCCTTTGAATGTCCGTATCAGGATTAATGCGTTCAATCAGCAGAGGGCGTTTTTGGAGGTAAAAGGGATATATCTGTTTCACTCTCTACATGAGATTAATGATTAGCCCTTAAATAATGTAATGATACGTTTTAATTTATTTATTTATTTTTTGTTAGCTATACGGATTGTTGCTTTAATGATTTTAACCGTTTCTGTTGTTTTACCTCTTCGACTACCGAGAGCTTCAATTTTAGTTAAGCTACCTTCTACATCTATGACCACCTTACCAAAAACAGTATGTTTCCCATCGAGAAAAGGGGTTGGTAAAAAAGTAATAAAAAATTGACTACCATCTGTACCGGGTCCTGAATTTGCCATACTTAACATACCCGGTTTATTATGACTCATGCCACCATCGAACTCTCCATCATATTTGTAACCAGGATTACCTGTGCCATTACCGATAGGGTCACCACCTTGTGCCATAAAGCCAGGAATAACACGGTGAAAAGTTAAGTCATCATAAAAACCTAGTTGAGTTAAGTAAATCGTACTAGAAACATGCATAGGTGCAGAATCAGTTAACAGCTTGATAGTCAGATGACCTTGGTTGGTTTGCAATTCCCAAAAGTAATCTTTACCTGGCGTAAAGTTAAGTAATGGCGGCTTAGGTAATTCTGTTTTCCAAGCTGGGTTTGTTTTATTTATTGTTTGTTCCGCGATGAAGTCATCGACTTTAATTATTGCCGGATCTCTCCCACAACAAGCAGATAAAATGAGTATGATTAAAAAACTAGTGAGGATTTTTTTCTTATTATTCATATAAAATTTCTTATTGTTTGATGTTATTAGTTGAACGTATCTTATCGGTATAAATATTATCAGTTATTAACTTTAAAATAATAGCAATTTTAAAGAGTGATGCTTAATTTAGCTGAATGTTATTTATCTTTTCTCTTTAAACATAATCCTCTTGGTTCATCTCCTTCATGGAGTACGGTATCAGAATGCAGGAACTGTGCAGCTTCTGCTGAATCATTCACTTTGGAAGCACTGCGCTCTAACATTTCTAATTCAAACTCATTTAAGGCACTTTCCCTGAGCCCCGTTTTTCTCCATTGAGATAAAGGCCTACATTCTATTGAAATACTTCGAGCCAGTGAAAGGGCATCGAGCAGTGCTTGATTCGCTCCTTGTCCTTTAAATGGGCTCATGGGGTGGGCGGCATCTCCAATCAGTGTCGTGCGCCCCTCTTTTGCTAACCATTCTGGCTCGAGTAACACTCGGTCATAAACCGGATAACCCGAAACTTGGGTGTCTAGCGTAGCCGTTAAAATTTGAGGGATTGGATCGTGCCATTGACATCGTCGACAGGCTTCTTCTTTAAGAGCTTGAGGACCTTTAGCACTTAAGGCTCTCGCTTCTTCTTCTAATATTGGAAAGCTAAGCTGCCACATTACCGAGTCTGATGCATAAGGCATCATATAGATTCGCTCATGACCATTGGCTGTTTGGAATACGGTAGCTGAGTCTAATAACGAATGTTCAAGACCATTGAGATCTGCCAAAGGACAAATACCTAAGATCACAATACACCCTAAGTAACGAAGTGGGGTAGACTCTTCATCAATCAGTAACTTGCGAACCGAACTACGGATACCATCTGCTCCTACTACAAGATCTGCCTTGATATGCTTAATCTCGTTATCGACTTGAAAGCTCAGTTCAACACACTCACTCTCAGATCCCTTATCGCTTTTTAAAACGCTTTCTTTAAAATCAACTAACTGATGTCCCCATTTTACTGCTTCATGCCCACCGAGTTGTTCAAGTAAAGCTAACCGTAATGACTGTCGTGCGATATGCACATTTGTGCGTTTCGCTGATGTTTTTTCATTTGACTGCACCCACTTTCTGTTACCCCATTCACCGATCACTTTTCCTTCCGTGGTATGAACTAAATGTCTTGTTGAGATAACCCCTTCTGATAAGGAGACAATACCCAACCCTTCGATGGCTTTACTGGCTTGCTGTAAAGTGAGTCCATAGCCCTGAGAACGTTCATCAAAGCTTTTATCACGTTCATAAAGGGTAAAGGGGATTCCGCGGTGTAAACATGCTACAGCCAGAGCGACTCCTCCAATGCCTCCACCAATAATGGCAACGTGCGGGTAGTTTTCTTTATCTGCTATGGGAGAGCGAGCAGAACGAATAATTCCAGATCCCGAGCAGATTAAACATGAGTAAAGATGACCTTTAGTACGAACGGGAGCTATGCCTTCGCCTCCCGATTTTTCAAACTGTTCTAGCGCTCTCTGGTAGAGAAGACGCATTTTTTTACGAGGCCTCTTCCTTTTTTTGCCGATCCCCTGGCATTCTTGACAAAGAGCCCAGTTATTATCTTCAGTTCTCAAGGCGTACTTCCTCTTTATTGTAGCTCAACGCTAAACCTAATCCTTTACTGTGAACCTAAGCTCAATTCAAATTTATCGGCATCTAAGAATGCAGGGAATTTATGTCTAAATTCATCAAGCTTGCTAAAGTCGAGCTTGGTTGTAATGACTTTTTGTTGATTATTATCTGCAGAAATAATGTTTTCACCGTCAAAATTAATGATGGTCGTTCCACCCGAATGCGGTGTCTGGTTACCGTCATCACCGATGCGATTAACGCCAACAACAAAGGTTTGATTTTCCATCGCGCGTGCTTTTAATAAGGTATCCCATACATGACGTCTTGCGGCTGGCCAATTAGCAACGTTGACCATAAGATCGTAGTCTTGACGGTTTCTTGACCAAACAGGAAATCGTAAATCATAACAAACCAGTGGGAGAATCTTGATCCCATTAATTGTAAATATTTTTCTATTGTGGCCTGGTTCAACGTGGTCTTGCTCTTTACCTAAACGAAATAAATGGCGTTTGTCGTAATGTTCAACAGTGCCATCAGCAAATACCCAATAAAAACGATTCACTTTTTTATTATTTTTACTCACTAAAACCGTACCAGCCACTACGCAGTTATACTGACGAGCTATTTTTTTTAGCCAAGTTAAAGCAGCACCTCCGTTTTCTGGCTCTTGCACATCTTTTCTATTAATACAAAAACCTGTGGAAAATGTCTCTGGCAGCAATAATAAATCGGCAGCAGAGTTTTCAGTAAAATGATCGTTAATGATTCGCTCTAGGCTATTAAAGTTGGCTTGTTGGTCTAACCATTGAATGTCGAACTGAACCGCGGCAATGGTTAAAGTTGACATAATATTTCTGCCGCTTTAAATAACGTATCATCATTCTTGGCAAAACAGAGTCGTATCACTTTATTATTTTGATGATAAGCTTTCCTTTTTTCTACAGGATAAAGTGGACTAAGTGGAATCGCGGCAACCCCTACTTGTTTGGTTAACCATTCACAGAATTCACGATCGTTAAGCGTTGATATGGCAGAATAATCTAATAATAAGAAGTAAGTACCTTTTGAAGGAAGCAGGGTAAAGCGAGAGTCTTTTAACGCATTTACGAGTAAATCTCTTTTTTGCTGGTAAAAGTTCGCTAATGCAGTGATATGCGAAGGTTGCTCTTTCAACATTTGCGCAATGGCTATTTGTGCTGGCGTAAATGAGCAAAAGGTAACGTATTGATGAATCTTTCTAAATTCGACAGTAAGCTCATCGGGGGCAGCACAATAACCCATTTTCCAGCCTGTACAATGAAAGGTTTTACCAAAACTAGAAACGACAAAGGCGCGTTTAAATAATTCAGGGTAACGTAAAACACTTTCGTGGCGTAAACCGTCAAAGGTCATATGTTCGTAAACTTCGTCGCTGATCACATATAAATTATATTTTTCAACCAAACCCTCCAGCGTATTAATATCTGAAGTACTCAGAATTGAGCCCGTTGGGTTGTGTGGACTGTTGATAATAATGGCACGCGTTTTTTCATTAATGGTTTGTTCAACCAATGCCCAATCTATCGCATAGCTTGGAGTATTTAGTGCGATATGGCGACAAGTTCCTCCGGCAAGCTCAATCGCTGGCTCATAAGAGTCGTAGGCAGGATCAAAAATAATCACTTCGTCATTTGGGCGAACAAGGGTTTGTATCGCCACCCATAATGCTTCGGTAGCACCTGAAGTAATGGTCACGTTTTTTTGTCCATCAATTTTTAGGTCATCGTCTAAATGCGTTTGATACTGTCTGTGTACCATTGCGGCAATTTGCGTTAACAATTCGGGCAAACCGTTTGATGGCGAGTATTGATTCTTTCCTTCACTAATTGCTAGATTAATTCTATCTTTCAAAAAAGCAGGTGTATCAAATTCAGGAAAGCCTTGAGATAAATTAATTGCCTGATGCTGATTAGCCATCATCGACATTTCCGTGAATATACTCGTATCTAGGTTTGGTAGTTTACTGGTAAATGAAGATGGCACAAAAGGCTCCCTTGATTTTATTTATTTGGATATATTTTAGTAGAGATGATTTACGTAAATTTATTCTGTGCCTTCAGTTTTAGCTTTAATTTTAATAGGCATTGAACGAATAAACCGCATGTTAAGGCTAACGGCTTATGAGTTCAATCGTTATCCTTTTTTTAAATACCTATGATAGGATAAAAATTTTAAAATTCATCTGAATACCACTCTTTTAAAATATATTAACGTGTGCTTTTAGCGCGAACAGTCAACATAAGTAAGCTTAGTGAAATGGCAGAAAAATAATAGGGCATTCCAGGCTGCCAACTTACTTCACTATTAACCCCAAAAAAATCTAAGTATAAAGCGCTTTGTATAAGCCCCATGTACCAAATTGCAGTAAAGAGTATTTCAAACGTGCGTCTTGTTCCTGTAAATGCACCACAAAAGTAAGCAAGTGAGACGCTAAAGGATATAGCGATAATTATTTGTATGAGTAATATCCATTCGGCCATCGCTGTAAAACGCACTAAGCTGCCCATACTTGCGATAAGTAATAATACCCAGCCTGCAGAATAGCTGGTTAAACTTTGCAATACCGCTGATTTTTTACTGTAGGTCATTAACTCAATAGTATTTGCTTGTTTCTCTAACTGGCCAAGTTGAGACAGAACTAAAACACACCATAACCATGATATAGGTAAAACGATACTGACAAGCAATGGCTGACTAATAAGTAATTGCATGATATTTAAGGTTAAAAGGCCTATTACCCAGTAAGCTGAATGTCCCTTAAGTAATAACTTAAGCTCCAAACGCAATAAGCGTGTAAAAGAAAAGGGTTTGGATAACCAAACAAAAAAAACATCGAGCCGATTGATCACCTGCGTCGTTAATATTTTCATTAACCATGACGGTGATTTATTTTCTACCAGTGAATTTTGACTAAAGCGATCGAAGCATATTACAGCTGTTATAAAGCAAATTAGGCAAATGAGTAATAATGGTACTGTACTTAACAAGTGCATCGATGTAGGTTCGATCCCTTGCCAAATAAATGTTTTCATTGAGTCACCTTCATTGGTTAAACTCACTCCGATATGCGTTGAACTCTCTTGAAAAGAAAAACGTTCTACAATCTCTGTTTCTACCTGAGAGATTAACGATCCTATTCCTGTAACACTTTCAATAGATTGAATGATTGAACCGGTCCATAAGAAAAAATATACAACGTTGCCTATGCCACTTTTCAGCCATTTTATTGATTCAAACATTATTGCCAGTGAGGCAACGGCTAGTAACATCGGCATTACAAAGACTAATTGCGGCCACGCGAGTGCCCAAAGGTTTATTTGATTGCTTTCACCATAGTAAAGTTGTATTAAAATAACACTCAATAACATAACCAGGACGATATAAACCAAAATGAGTACATTGGTGCACCATTTGGAAAATAAGTAAGTCACCTTGCTAACGGGGGTTGCAGCAATAAGTTCATGGGTCTTTGATTGCCTATCTAATTCAAGCCCATTTTTGATAAGATAAAAACAGATAATTGGTAAAAATAAAACGTTTAACATGGCTAAACAAACCCCTAGCCATGCACTATTATAAATACCACGATAGCCATTTATCACAAGCGTTTGATATTGAGCATCGAGCGACGGAAAAAAGAGTAAAGTTAATACTGACATTGACAGTAATATGACAATAAAACTTTGTTGGCGGGTTCGTTGTCTGAAGTCAGCTAGAATGCATCGCCATAATGAGTTCATTAACATGCCCTCATGAAATCAGCTTGTATGCGCTTGGTGCTTGTGAAATAAAGGTAAGCATCTTCTAGTGATGGCGCTCTTGATATGGCTCTAGCATCGGGGGAAAAGTCGGCGACAATATTTAACTCAACCTTGTCGTCTTTTCGTACACTATGACTTACGATAAAGTCATGCTGAATTTGTTTTAATTCACTGATACTGGCAGTGAGTCGCCAACATTTATTGATAACTTTTTCTTGAAGTGCGCTCTGTGATTCAGATTGAATTAATTCACCTGTTTGCATAATCGCAATATGATCTGCAATAGATTCAACATCTGCCACAATATGAGTCGAAAATATAATGCAACGCTCATCTGCTAACTCGGTTAATAATTGCCGAAAATTGGCACGTTCTTGTGGGTCAAGGCCAACGGTTGGTTCATCAATAATCAGTAATTTGGGATTGTTAAGCAACGCTTGTGCAATACCAATGCGCTGCTTCATACCGCCAGAATAGCCTTTTAATGGCATATTAGCGGCGTGCGTTAAATTCAGTGTATTGAGTAATTCTTCTATTCTTTGATTGGCGACAGATTCACTTAATCCTTTTAGGCTAGCCATGTAATGTAAAAATTCAACGCCTGATAACTGATCATACACGCCAAAATATTGAGGTAAATAGCCCAATTCATTTCTTAATATTTGAGGTGACTTTATAATGTCTTGTCCCTGCCACAAAATTTTACCTTGGCTAGGTTTTGTGATCGTTGCAAGAATTCTCATTAAGCTAGACTTTCCTGCACCATTAGATCCTAACAAACCTAAAATCCCCGGTTTAATTTGTAGCGACAGTGATCTTATGGCGAATTTCGCGTTTTTTCCACGTTGGTATTGATGGCTAAGTGATTGAATATCCAATAACATTATTATCTCTCTTCTAAATTAATATAGTATTTTAAGCGCAAATATCACGCCATAAAATAAACCTCTAAAATTCAACGTCTTAGGTGGTTGTTGAATTGCTGAACTTTACAGTTGTGTTTTATTTAACTAACTATTAGTTAAATAAATAAAAATTATCAATCAGACCTTTTCAAGGAATTTGTATAATCATTATTATTTGGGGAGCGTTTTGTGAAAATTTTAGATGTGTTTATTGTTAGCATATTATTGCTTATATCAATGAATGTAATATCTTCAGAAGCAAAAAAAATGGATATCAGTGATATCATTTCGAAAGAAGAATTTTCATTGTATAAAAATGTAGGGGATTTTATTGATCATTCTCCGAAAGTGACGATTGTCGTTAATCCTGAGCCAGAAGATATTGCAGAATATGGCACAGATGTCGTTAAATCTCTCACGGGTTCTGATTGTGATAGAGACGGTGTTATGGATGACAATGCCAGGTGTAATGCAGTGTATTATAAGCTTTGGATGAAATATGAGCGTTAACTTAGCATCAAATCATAAAGAGTAATCAATTGTAAAGTTTCATCGTTCGTTTTATGTTTTGTTTATTATTCTAGCGTTGGACATTAGATGTTTTGGGATATTTCATTGGAAATTATCTATTAAAGCAGTTAAATATAAATCTTTTTAAAGGTCATAAGCGTTAATGTTAGAAAATCGAAGTCAGTTGAATAATCATTATGAACAGCAAGGTTACTTTGTCATTAGAAATTACTTTACCAAAACTGAAATATCATCTTTGAGAAAAGTTGTATTGAAATTTCACGAATTATGGAAAGAAGACCACGCAATATTTTATAAAGAAGAAGCTTTCAATTCTTCTTTGATCACCGGAAGTCAGTACTTAGCGTTTGACGATCGCGTGAAACTTTTCAATTTTATTAGTTCAAGAAAAATAATGGATGCTGTCGAATCCGTTATATCGGCTACGCCCGCGTTTATGAATACCCAGTTATTTTTCAATCCGGTTAATCATGAACAAAAAGATTTTTGGCATCGAGATTGTCAATATGATCATGAAGTTGAAGAGCAGAAAAAAGCTATTCAAGAGACTCAAGTTGTACACCTTCGTGTGCCTTTGTTTGATGAGCTAGGCATGGAACTAGTACCAGGAACCCATAAGCGATGGGATAACGAAGAAGAATTTAATGTACGACAAGAAGAAAAGGGCAGAGTGAGCAGTGATAACCTCTCTACCGGTAAGGAAATTAAATTAGCGGCAGGGGATTTATTAGTTTTTTCGGCTGACATGATACATAGAGGCCTATACGGAATGGACCGATTAGCGTTGGATATATTAGTTTTTGATTCGGCAGGTGATTTTGTAGATTATGTTGATGACGATTGTTTACCGGAAATTTCAATGTTAAGTAAAATAGAGGATCCAAGGTTGTTCGTAAATACCCTCGATTTAAAATCGGTGGAGTGATATTTATAAGGTGTTTACACCTTTGTTGAAACCCGCCCAATGATTTTTTGAGCGGGGCTTGTCTAGTTTTTATTAATCACTTTACACGGGTTCGTCCCAAGCAAGATGATGTTCAGCCAATACAACTAAATTTTCACTATTAATTAAGCGATGTGAAGCAGTATACCCGAGTATGTTTTTAACTGTTTCATTCGTTCGGCTTGAAATTATTGCGGTTTCATCTGAAGAAAAATTACACAAACCTCGCGCTATTTCCTCGCCTTTCTCATCATAGACGTGAAGCACATCTGCACGTTCAAAACTTCCATGAATGGACACAACATCGTGGCATGAAAATCCTTGGTCACCTCCATATAAAGAGTCAGCTACATCCTGTTTTATCACTAGGCTACCCGCCATTTGCAGGCGGTCAGTTAGCCATATATTCCATGCCGATGAAGGAGATGAATGCGCAATACATTTAGTATGCTTACGTTCGCCACGAAGAATAGCGGTGACCGGAGCTTCCATTGTTCCTCTTGCTATGATGGTGGTACAACCCGCATTCTGGGCCATATTTGCTGCTTGTAATTTAGTGAACATGCCACCAGTACCCAAAGAACTCGTTCCGCTAGCTGCTTCCATGTAACTGCTCACATCTTCTATAGATTCTACAAAAACAGCACCTTCTTCTGAAGGATCTCGATCGTAAACCCCATCAATACAGGTCAAAATAAATAAATATTCTGCTCCTATCATCTGAGCAACTTTAGCGCCCAGTCGATCGTTGTCGCCAACGCGAATTTCTTCTGTGGTAACGGTATCGTTTTCATTGACGATAGGCATGACGCCTTGCTTTATCAATCTGTGAATTGTATTTTTGATATTAAGAAAACGGCGTCTACTTTCAAGATCATCTAGTGTGACTAAGACCTGAGCAATATCAAAACCATACTCCAACGCAATTTGCTTGTAAGCATGCATTAAGATGGGTTGTCCGCAGGCTGCAGCGGCTTGTTTATCTTGAACACTGGCATTTTCAATAGTGCAGCCAATAGTATTGAGCCCTAATGCTACGGAACCAGAAGAGGTAAGTACAACTTCATAACCTTGATCACGTAACGTAGAAATGTCGCTAAGTAAGCCATGCATAAAGGCAAAGCTGGGGGTTAAATTCTTAACGTTTGCTAAGAGACTTGACCCAACTTTTATGACAATACGTGGTTTGTTTCTAGAAGGGTTATCTGTTTTTGGCTGTTCAAATGAGGACAAAATTACTCCATACTTTAGTTAACTAAATTAAATAACTGAGTTGAAACGAATGTGAAATTTACTCACTACACTTCAGATATTTGCGTGATGTTTTCTTTTTGTATTCGTACTATATTTACGACCAATAAAATAATTTTTTGCTATTAGCCAAATTGGAAATAGTAGATGAAAATTTGCTAAAACGGTTGCAATAAACGCTTGTAAGAAACGTTTGAATTGGACAACAATCGACAAATAAGACTAAATAGCATATACTAAAAACCTTATTTTTTCAATTGAACTCAAAATCACATTTGTGAAAGACGTAATTTAGCGCATCAAAAAAGTTCATACGGAACGCCTGCAATACGATGTGCATTTTACTCAGAGCAAACTTAAAAATATAGGAGTTTCATGTCATTACTTATGATGGGTTGTGGAAAACTGGGTGGTTCATTATTACCCTGTTGGGCAATCTCTACAAAACAGAAAATTACAATGATTAATCCATCGTTTGTCAAAGCACCTCTCGGAGTTATTGTTACGAAAACTAGTGAAAAATTGTCTAATAAACGTTTTGATATCATTGTTATTGCGATTAAATCACGGTTTGTGGAATCG
>JASDWX010000052.1:0-21841 GCA_041890515.1 Alteromonadaceae bacterium | reverse complement strand
CATTAGTTTGGCAACAAATCTCAGGGCCTGAAGTCAATTTCACCTCAACAAACACAGATGGAGATTATGCAGTCTTTTTTGATGCGCCGGAGGTCAGTAAAGATAGTTTATTAGTGTTTTCAGTTACTTCAGGAAGTCATAGCGATATGGTGGGTATTATTGTTGAAAACGCAGAAAAAATTGATACTGAGTCAGACAATACCGCTTATACTGAACGATTAGCACGTGTATTCCCATTTGTAGAGAGCTCTCCTTATGCAAGTGTTCTTTCCGACTGTGTCTATAGTAATAGAATCAATTTTGGTAGGACATGTAACTTTAATACATTACCACTCATTGCTCACGACTCTACTGCACCAACTGTTGATGACATCATGAATAGAGTTGTCGTTTCTCATCATTGGATGGGAGAAAGGTTTAGAGCGTTTTTAGAGAACTTTGACCCAAACAATGATTTTAAGAACTTACTGAGAGCTAACACCGCAATCGTTATTTCTTATGACATAAGACCATCATATTATTGGGTGGTTAGTGGCGCAATTCATTTAGATGCTAACTATTTTTGGTTGACCCCTGATGAACGAGATACCATCAATCAAGCGCCTGATTTTAGAGCTTCATTTGGTAGTGATCTTAATTTTGCAATGCCATGGCGTTATGTGAAGGATAACGATTACACAACGACTTTTATTTCTGAAAATACGCGTTCGAGTAGAGAGCCTGAAGATGTTTTATATGGCTTAACATATTTGATGTACCATGAACTTGCTCATGCAAACGACTTTTTCCCAAGTACCAGTTGGTCTACTTTAAACAGAGATCAAACAATTTTATCTGCCGCTCAACAAATAGCTAACGATACAGGATATAAGTCTGATCAACTCAATAGCATGCTACCTCTGCTAGGAGATGAAATGTATGCTTTAGCGCAAGTGCGCTTTCATGGTGTTGATGCAACAAGCATACAAAAATCTTATCAACCTAGCGATGTCAGCACATTTTTCAGCACAGAAAAGGCCCCACAATTTTATAATTACTCGAGTATTCGTGAAGATTATGCCATGCTTTTTGATGGGTTTATGATGAAAATTCGCTTTGATATTAGCCGAGATGTGGCAATAACTAACTTACCTAAAAGTGCAGATGAAACTTATATTGTTACATGGGGACAGCGCGGGCGAATAGGTGAAGAGTTCATTAAGCCTCGTGTATTATATGCTGTGAGTAATATTTTACCTGAGGTTAAGGATGTTGAAAGCCTTATAAACGACCTACCTAACCCAATCATGATGAACGTTGGAGAAACGTGGAGCGATAATTTGAATATCAGTTCTTTAAATGCTCAAAAGCCAACAACAGACAAAGTTTCAAGTCAGGTAAAAAAGAGACGCTATATTCAGCATGATTTTTATGAAAAGCCAATCCCTATCAAATAAATGGATTTCATTAAAATAAAATGGCTTTAATGAAAGGGATGGTAATTTTTCTTTGCTCCCTTATTGAAGCTTCATCGAGTTCATCTAGGGCTAAAATTAAATGAGCCATTTCACGAGATAAGTGGCTTAATAGATATTTAGCCACTTCATCGCTTAATAATAAACCACGCTGCTGCGCCCTAAATTTTAAAGCGATCAGCTTCTCTTCATCATCAAGTGGCTTTATTTGGTCAGTCATCCCCCATGATAAACGAGAAACCAAGTCTGCTAAGCCAAGTTTTAATTGAGGAACACTTTGATCGCCAGTAATAATTAAACGTTTGTTCTGCTCAATAACACGATTAAATAAATCAAATACTGCTTGCTGCCAAAGTTTATCTCCATTAATTAATTGCACATCATCCAAGCAAATTAAGTCAATAGTTTCTAAGCCGTCTAATACTTCAACAGACAACTGTTTTAATTCAGAAAACGACAAACAAACGGAAGACAACCCCAACTTTTCAGCAAAGGTACAACTCGCATGTAATAAATGTGACTTACCAACACCTGATAAACCAAATAAATAGAAGCTATTAATATGAGTTGATTCAACCGCATTGTTACTGGTTCTAATAAATGACTTTAATTGTTCAGTTGCTGAATAATTGGCAATACTTTGAAAACTTGAAAAAGTTTCATCATCGGGTAATTGAACAGATAACGCTAATTGAGAAATGATTTTCACTACTTTTTCCAATAAAAAACAGGCACATCGTCCACCACTTTTTCTGCAAGCGGGTCAACAAAATGATCTAATTGCTGGTTCAGTTTTAATAAAGCGAGAAATGCCTGACCGGAACTCTTTAAACTTAATTCAAAACGACGGTTATTACCCGAAGCTTTCAGTAATTTAACCGATTTAACCGATGACAGTTGCTCAAGAAATCGCACGACTTCTATAAAACCTTCCAATGATGAAATATTTGCTACATCAATAATATAGTCATTATCAACACCACTATTTAAGGCATATTTTTGATATATTTTATCACTAATAACAGAAAGTGCCTGTTGTAATAATTTATCAGGGGCAGTTCCAAAGCTAATATCACCAAAAATTTGCAACCCTATTTTATCACGATTATAACGCTGAGCATCAGCAATAAAACTCCAATCTAATGCGTATGATTGTGCTTTATCTTGACAAAGTAAACACGCTTCAATTTTTTCATAACTTTCTTGCTGTGGCACTAAGCTACTATTTGATAAACGAATGATAATGATTGATTCAGGGTTGTAGCGTTGAGACGCTTTTTGAACTTGTTCTGCAAAACGTCCCCAAACATCAAAAGTGGAAATAGTATTCATATCCGTTAAATCAATTAACGGCATCAGAATAGGTAGACCTCTTGAGGTGGAGAATTGTTCGACACTTTCAGGTAAATTGTAACGCCTTTGTGATGGTGTATTGTCTGAAAAAGATAAATGAGTCGCATTAGAAATAATCGTTCGGCGTAGACCATTCTCTTCGACAAGCCACAATAAGATTTGTGGCCGTAAACTTCCCCAAATGGGTACATTCGCCTGTTCAAATAACTGATTGATTTTACGTTCATCAAAAGTAACTAGAAGCACTGTTTTATCTGCATCACGTTGATAACGGTAGTTTGCAATATATCGACTATAATTTTTTAGACCTTTTCTAATCGTTGAATTTTTTAACAGTTCTTGTTGCCCACCAACTTTTAACACAACGGCGCCCATTGCTTGTTGCAATGCACGTTTTCGTTCTGAATCTGTTTGTGAATGAACAATAACTTTTGCGTTGTATAAGTTTTTAACTTCAACGGCAGAAACGTGCATCGAAGCAAAAAAATGGCTTAAAACAACAACTAATACAATGAAATATCTAAACATATTATTTGAGTAGTCTCTATTTATGTCCAAGATCTTATCATATTGTTTATCATTTTAATCTTTATAAAAAAATAATTTATTATAAAGATTTTCACCGCGCCGTTGCACTGGTAGAATGCGCCTTTAAAGTTCTTATGCTAATTAATTGAGGTTTCCCCGTGAGCGAACAAAAACAGTCTCTAAGCTATAAAGATGCTGGCGTTGATATAGATGCAGGTAATGCCCTAGTAGAAAAAATTAAAGGTGCGGTTAAACGTACTACTCGTCCTGAAGTGATGGGAGGCATTGGAGGTTTTGGTGCTATATGCCAAATACCTACCGGCTATAAAGAGCCTGTACTTGTATCAGGTACCGATGGTGTAGGAACAAAATTACGTTTAGCGATTGACCTTAAAAAACATGATACCGTCGGTATCGACTTAGTTGCCATGTGTGTTAACGACCTTTTAGTATTAGGTGCAGAGCCATTATACTTCTTAGATTATTACGCAACAGCTAAACTTGATGTCAACGTAGCTTCTGATGTTGTTGCTGGTATCGCTGAAGGTTGTATACAGTCAGGTTGTGCTTTGGTTGGTGGTGAAACTGCTGAAATGCCGGGCATGTACCATGAAGGTGATTATGACATTGCAGGTTTCTGTACCGGTATTGCTGAGAAATCTGAGCTAATTGACGGCTCTAAAGTAGCGGCGGGTGATCAGTTAATCGCTTTAGGTTCATCGGGTCCTCATTCAAATGGCTTTTCATTGATTCGTAAAGTGTTGGAAGTAAATAATACTGATACGACTGAAATTTTAGGTGATAGAAGTATTGCAGATCACTTACTCGAACCAACAAAAATCTACGTAAAGTCTGTCCTTGCGATGCTTAAAGAAGTAAAAGCACACGCTCTTTCTCATATTACCGGAGGCGGCTTTTGGGAAAATATTCCTCGTGTGTTGCCAGAAAGTGCTCAAGCAATTATCGATGGTGATAGCTGGGCGTGGCCTGAAATATTCAACTGGTTACAAGAAAAGGGCAACATTACGACTCACGAAATGTACCGAACCTTTAACTGTGGCGTAGGTATGATTATTGTTGTTCCTGCTGACAGTCTTGCTCAAAGTCTTGAAATTTTATCAGCTAACGGTGAAAACGCTTGGCACATTGGTGAAATTGCTGACATGCAAGTAGGTTCAGAGCAAGTTGTGATTAACAAAGGTTAAGTTAATGCCGTCAAATAATATGCAAGACAGTAAGTTAACGAGCAATATTGTTGTGCTAATTTCTGGTGGCGGCACAAATTTACAGGCGATTATAGATGCCTGTACAGCTGCAGATTACCCTGGCAATATTGTTGGGGTTATTTCAAATAAAGCTGACGCTTATGGGTTAATTCGTGCTGAAAATGCTAAAATTGCCCATTGCGTACTTTCTCATAAAGATTTCGACAGTAGAGAAGTTTACGACGAAGCTTTAATCAATCAAATTGATTTATATAATGCTGACGTAGTCGTTTTAGCTGGTTTTATGAGAATATTAACGCCAAAATTTGTGCAACATTACCAAGGTAAATTAGTCAATATTCATCCTTCTTTATTACCTAAATACCAAGGTTTACATACGCATCAACGCGCTATTGATGCCGGGGATAAAGAGCATGGTGTGAGTGTGCATTATGTCACAGAGGAACTCGATGGTGGCCCTGTAATATTACAAGCAAAAGTACCTATTTTTGAAGGTGATACTGCTGATGATCTTGCACTTAGAGTTCACGAACAAGAGCATAGGATTTATCCTTTAGTTGTAAAGTGGTGTTGTAATCAGCGTATATCTATGCACAATGACACTGTACTTTTTGAAGGTGAAGCACTCCCAGCTTCTGGCTATGCGAGTGAATAAATTAAAATATTAATTGATTGATTATAGGTAATAAAATGCTGAATAAATTATGTTGTATTGCTCTAGTGTTAACCTCGGTAAGTAGTTTGGTTTTCGCAGAAAATGCTACAAACATCAAAACAGAACAACATGTTATTCAGCCTTTTACCGCTAAGTATAATCTGATACGATCTGCCGATATTGTTGGTACCGCGATTAGAACCTTAGAGTATTTAACTCCCGAACAAGCTAGATACAGCTATAAAACAGATATTGAATGGTTAATATTTTCAGACAACCGCCAAGAAATTTCGTTAGTAAAGCTCGACAATCACAAAGTGACTCCTATGCAATATAACTTTCAACGTAAAGGCACTGGACGTGATAAAAATTACGCTTGGCAATACAACATAGCTGACAACATTGCGACAAACCTCAAAGAAAAAAAAGCGCTTAATATCGATTTCCCCATCAATATCCAAGACAAACTCAGTTATCACTTACAAAACCGTTTAAATTTAATTCAACACCCAGAACAAAAACTTTTTGTTTACCCTGTAATTAGCCACTCCGGAAAAATAAAAAACTACGTTTACCAGTATGATGGTGAAGACGATTTAATGCTCCCTTTTGGCTTGGTTAAAGCGATCAGATTAAAAAGAGAAGTTATTGAAAAAAGGAAAATAACCTACGCTTGGTTCGCTCCAGAACTAAATTATTTACTGGTTAAAATACAACAAATAAAATCTGATGTAGAGCAATTTGATGCACAACTTACTTCTGTTGAAATGCATTAATTTTCCATATTCAATAATGCTTGTCCTGAAGCAATAGATTCCCCCAAACGAAATAAGTGCCACTGCCCTTTTGTCATTTTTTGCCATGTTTCATCATCCGTTAGAGGCTGAGTAGCAATAACAGTAACCACATCACTTTCTGTTGTTTCTTCACTGAAGTTAATCACGACTTCAGCATCAATCAAACTAGCTCGTCCAAAAGGAGAGCGTCGGGTTATCCAATGTAAGTTATTTGCACAATAGGCAAATAAATACTCACCGTTAGTAATATTGACATTAAACACACCCAATGAATTAATTTTGACACTCAATTGTGCAATAAAGTGAAATAACACCTCAGCGGTGGGCTCTTGGTCTGAAAACCTAAAATGAATCTGATCTAATATCCAACAAAAAGCATGTTCACTGTCTGTAGTTCCTACGGGAATATGTAATTTCACTGGAAGTTCATATTCAACATTTTTTAATTGTCCATTATGGGCATAAGTCCAATTTCTACCCCACATTTGACGCACAAATGGATGCGTGTTTTCTAAACTGATACCACCAGAATTTGCTTGGCGAATATGACAAATAACGGCTTCACTTTTTATAGGATAATTTGTCACCAACTGAGCTATAGGTGACTCAGCACTCGGCAATGGATCTTTAAAACTACGACAACCTTTACCTTCATAAAAAGTAATTCCCCAGCCATCTTTATGTGGACCTGTATTACCGCCTCGTTGCATTAAACCACTGAAGCTAAAGCAAATATCCGTGGGTACGCTTGCACTCATCGCTAAAAGTTCACACATAAATTTATTTCCTAAACAATCATTAACGTTATTATCCTATAAATAGGGTAACAACGATAAATATATTTGTATTTTATTGATCATAGATTTAAGCTAAAAAGATGCTCAGACCTCTTTGTGTTCATCTTTAGGTTTTATTTATAAAAAGGAAAATTAATGGAACAATTTACTTGGGTCATTTATGCCATTATTTTAACAGGTTTTATGGCATATACCCGCGCAGCATTATCGACTTTCACCTTAAGTTTTGTAGCATTAATGGCGCTAGGCACTTTTTTTGATGTACTCTCTTTTCTTAGTTGGGTAATATTTGCAATTGTTGCACTACCATTGAATATATCTGAATTTAGAAAGCAGTATATTAGCTTACCTCTGCTTAAATTTTTCAGAACGATTATGCCGCAAATGTCTAAAACTGAACAAGAAGCAATAGACGCTGGCACGACATGGTTTGAAGCCGAACTATTTCGTGGTTCTCCTGATTGGAAGAAACTACATAATTATGAAACGCCTCGTTTAAGTGTCGAAGAACAAGCTTTTATAAATGGTCCTGTTGAAGCCGTTTGTAAAATGATGAATGACTGGCAAACAACCCATGTTGATGCCGACCTATCACCAGAAGTATGGCTATTTTTGAAAGAAAATAAATTCTTCGCCATGATCATTAAAAAGAAATATGGCGGTCTAGAATTCTGTGCTTACGCACAATCTCGAAT
The DNA here is from genome assembly GCA_041890515.1 of Alteromonadaceae bacterium. Classification (GTDB taxonomy): domain Bacteria; phylum Pseudomonadota; class Gammaproteobacteria; order Enterobacterales; family Alteromonadaceae; genus Colwellia_A. The sequence goes on along the minus strand of JASDWX010000052.1, from coordinate 14,336 downwards.
TTTACAAAAATTATCAGGCGTAAGTACTGTTTTAGCAAGTACTGTCGGTGTACCTAATTCTTTAGGCCCCGGCGAATTATTACAACTCTATGGCACAAAAGAGCAACAAGACCACTACCTTCCCCGTTTAGCGGTTGGTGATGAGATACCTTGTTTTGCACTTACGAGTCCTGAAGCAGGTTCAGATGCAGGCGCAATTCCCGATGAAGGTATTGTTTGTTACGGTAATTTTGAAGGTAAAGAAGTACTTGGGATGTCATTAACTTGGGACAAACGTTACATCACTTTAGCCCCCATTGCCACAGTACTCGGTTTAGCTTTTAAACTTAAAGACCCCGATAACTTATTGGGTGAAACAGTTGATTTGGGCATTACTTGCGCACTCATCCCAACAAAACTCAACGGCGTTATCACGGGACGTCGACATTTCCCACTTAACGTTCCTTTCCAAAATGGCCCAACACAAGGCAACGATGTATTTGTGCCAATTGATTTCATCATTGGTGGTGCTGAAATGGCAGGTCAAGGCTGGCTTATGCTAGTTGAGTGTTTATCGGTTGGCCGTGCAATTACACTCCCTTCAAATAGTGCGGGTGGCATAAAATCATTAGCGCTTGCTACCGGAGCTTACAGCAGAATACGCCGCCAATTTAAAATACCTATTGGTAAAATGGAAGGTATTGAGGAAGCACTCGCGCGGATCGGTGGAAATGCTTACTTAATGGATGCTGTGACAACTATGTCGACAGGTGCTATCGATTTAGGTGAGAAACCTTCGGTTATTTCTGCCATTGCAAAATATCATTTAACAGAAAAAATGCGAAGCTGTGTTAATGATGCGATGGATATTCATGGCGGAAAAGGTATTTGTATGGGGGAAAGTAACTATCTTGCCCGAGGTTATCAAGGAGCTCCCGTAGCAATAACCGTAGAAGGAGCCAATATATTAACACGCAGTTTAATTATTTATGGTCAAGGAGCTATTCGTTGTCATCCTTATGTTTTAGCCGAATTAGAGGCGGCAAACCAAACTGATGACACAATAGCATTAAAAGAGTTTGATCACGCCTTATTTGGCCATATTGGCTTCGCTGTTAGCAATATAGTTCGTAGCCTATGGTTTTCTTTAACCGGTTCTCGCATACAAAGAACACCCTTTCGTGATAAAACCTCCCGATATTATCAATTGCTAACTCGGTTTAGTAGCAACTTAGCAATGTTATCAGACATATCAATGTTAACACTTGGCGGTGATTTAAAACGTAAAGAGAGAATCTCAGCACGTTTAGGTGATGTTCTCAGCCACTTATATTTATCTTCCGCTTGCTTAAAACGTTATAATGATGAAGGTCGACAGACTGAAGATTTCCCATTATTGCAATGGGCTGTTGAAGATAGTTTGTATGAAACACAACAAGCTATTGATGCTTTAATAAGTAATTTTCCAAATACAATAGTGGCTATATTCTTAAGGTCAATGATATTTCCAGTGGGCACATGGTTAAAGAAGCCTTCAGACATTACCGATCAGAAAGTTGCAAAGATATTACAAACACCAAGTAAGACGCGTGATCGCCTTGGACATGGTCAATACTTAACTCGAGAACCAGAAAACATTTTAGGACAACTTGAGCAAACGTTAGACGATGTTATTGCATGTGAACCGATCTTTAAAAAAGTTTGTAACGCAATTGCTACCGATTTACCTTTTTATCATCTTGATGAAGTTGCAAAAAAGGGTTTAGCCGCTAATGCCATTAATGAATTAGAAGCAGAATTATTATGTAAAACTGAATTGGGGAGAAAGGCAGCTATTGACGTTGATGATTTTGACTCTATAGAACTTTGTGCGCATAAAGGTTAAATTGAAGTAACCGACAAGAACATTGATACTTACAAGTCATAAAGGGTTAAGCGCGTTAATTACCGCTCACTCCAAACATAAATGAGCCCAACATGCCCTTGGGCTCATAATTCCCCTCTCACTCTTAACGTCTTAAATTGTTGATTATTCAAATAACCTGTCTATTTTTAAAAAGACAGATTACGATATTCTTCGTTTGTCGATTGAATTAGCGCTAAAAATAAGTTAAATTTATGTTAACTAAAACTATATGGCCTAAATGATATGTTTTTGACTAAGGAAAGTCCGACAGTAAAACGACAGAGCAAAGGTGAAAAAACTCGGTTGCTTATATTACAATCAGCAACTGAAGTATTGGCAAAAAATGGAATAAAAGGTACTACACATCGTGCTATTGCTAAGCAGGCCGATATACAACTTTCTCTGACAACGTATTACTTTAAAGATATACAAGAGCTAGTTCATCAAGCGTTTACCTTATGTTCTTCACAAATAACAGCAAAAACAAGCTTAGCTTGGCAGCCTGCTATTGATTTATTGAGTAATGTAAATAAAAAAAACTTACGTAAGGTGAGTGATAAAGAAAATTTGCGTGATAAGTTGTCTGATATGATCACTCAACAATTAGTAAAAAGCATAGTCGACTCTCCTGTTGAACTTACCGTACAACAATTATTATTCACTGAAGTTCAAGTAAGTCCACAATTACACGCTTTAGCCGATATGCACCGTACAACATTATTAGCTCCATATATTCGATTATGTGAATTTTTAAGTTCACGCAACCCTCAAATTGATGCTGATATTATGTTAACTGTCTTTACACAACTTGAATATAGAAACGTAGCAATGCCCAGCAATGTACTAGCACTAGAAAAAATTAACGCAACTGTTCGCAGAGTCATTGGAAACATGATGAACTTGAAAAACTAAGGTCTACTTCATCTGTGTATACGCATAAAAATCTTTGCGCTATAAATAAAAGATATGGATCCAAACGCTTTGTTTTTGATTTAAATACTTATTATCTTTAAGGAAATAATCTATTGAGGAAATCGTAGCATCGTAATATTACCTAAATCTGACATTCCACAGCACTTTTAGGAATAAATTTATTGATAGATGCTACCCATGCAATTAATGATAATACTGTTCCTCTCTTCTAGATTTAAGACCCGTTGTTGCTCAGCACTGATCGTTAATACATGAATTCCCTAAAAGCAAAAGAATACCCAACGAGCGGTTGGGTTTTGACAAGGTTTGTATTTTAAGTTAGGAAAGTATGCAGACTGAGCCTTTAGTTCTCTTCTAATTTTATGTTCTAATGCAGCGTAAACCATTAAACAGCACGTCATTACCATGAGTAGAACTTCAATTCTTTCTGGTTTTTTCAAATAAAGCGATGAAGTTAAAAAGTCTGGGCTTTTTAAGAACCTAAACCCCTTTTCTACACTTTGTTGTGATTTATAAAGGCTAAGCATTTTCTCCATTGTAAGTGCTTCACTCAAATAATTGGTTGCTAACATAAACATGCCTTTGTCTTGTAATCGCTGTTCCCTATTTTTTAACGACCAGTAAAACAGCCCTGTTATTTGATATTCATAGCTTGGGGCTGTTGATTTAGCTTAGGGCGGCCACTTTGATTAAATACGGCGTGCTTGAATATTTCTCAGTCACTGATAGCAAGCTCGTTTTTAGATTTCAGCCATATGTTTAATGCTTTATCTGCATTTAATGAACAGCAAAAACGTTGGCGACTCAATTTGTTGAATGCTTTTATGTTCGCGTTTGATTCTTTTTCCATACGCTTATCTAGCGTATGTTGTTGTCTTTTTTTCGCTTGTGCACTTTGATTAATAACCAGCGTTGCTTTACTTCGCCATAATCAAACGTTAGCCATGCATCACAATAACCATCGTCCAGTTATTCAAATGTAACGTATATTGTTGAGCAATAGCTTCTTTAACTCGCTTTAACTTTTGTGGAGCACGAGCAATAAACAACTGTTTTTGTTCATTAAGTGATTGGATTGTTTCTGCTGTGTAAAGCGCGGCATCCGCTATAAAACATTAGCTATCTTGAGTGGCTTTCAAGCTGATAATATGGTGTTTAACAATGTTGTTAAAACCTTCATTATCATTAATGTTGCCACTAGCTGCCTGCATGAATACAGGAATACCCACTTTGTTTTCGGTGGTCAAGTTAAGTAAAACCTGATTCAAGTCTGGGCGATGGTCTCGACTATAACCTCGAACGATTTTAACAGCTTTGCTGTCTTCGTCATGCCCATAATTGCCATCAATATGAAGACTTGTCGAGTCTAAATTAATACCTTCGCGAGAAAGCTCTAGGTGTTTCACAACATTAGCAGATAACGTTTGGTAAATACCTGAGACACCAGCATCATAAAGTTTATCAATACAGCGACCCCGCGCATCATTATTAATATACTCCACTTTGATCCCTTAACCTATAAGACCCTCCACAGGGCGTTCTTTAAAGTATTGTGGATACATATGCACAGTAAACGTCCAACAAAAAAAAGGCCTTTTAAAATAATGGCTTCAACAAGTTGACCCTAAGAAATCAGCTTATCATCACTTTGCTCAGGGAGAGCCTTATCAAGTGATTTGGTCATACCAAGCTCTTTGTTCATACCAGAAATCAAACTTAAATGATCAAGACCCTTTGTTGAAGATGACGCCATTACTTTTTCCATCATCCAAAGATAATTCCATATCTCAACCTGTTGATGCTGCTACTTTATCAGGCACAATATTCACCCAATCATCCTGATGCTCCTCTACTGGTATAGACTTGTTAGTTAAGGTTGGGCAAAACGAGTTGTTTGTTAATGCTAACCGTTTACGCCATACATAGAAGCTTGATGGGTTTATTTTTTGTTGTTTACATAAGGCTTTTATTTGTAAACCACTTGATGCATGTTGCTTGACAATTTGTTGCCATTGCTCAGGTGTTCTATGGATATTAGTCATTGTTTTTTTTGGTAAGTGATGAGGGTATTACTTTAAAGGATTTAGGCTAGGATGGAATACGCCTTAAAATGATCGCTTACGTTCGTGACTCAATAAGCAATTGTGGGTCTCTTAAATCATCTATCCGCAATCTATCGCGATAATGGGCTATGTCGCAAACTCAAATTCCGTCGCCTTAATTGAAGGTGACGTTTTCCTCAGAAACAACTAGGCTGCAAGCGAATAAAATTGCTCTTATACCGTTTTATCTTCTGAGTCAATCATCTGTCCTTGTTTGAGCATCGAGCAAAGCTCAACACCCACTAATGTCGCTTCTGCTCCAACCCAAGACTTCCACCCTAAGCATTGGTACATTTTATCTTTCACTTTTCGATGACTTTACTCGGCAATATTATTAAGGTATTTCACGGTTAACACTTCAATCATACACAGCATATATCCTGACAACCAAAGCTGAACATTGAGGGGATCAAGCGACACAATATTCGCTCTGCTTTTATCCGTCACCACTCGACTGGGTAAGCCATTACTGTTTAGTACTTTGTCAAAAAATGCCCTTGCAGCCAGCTCATCAAGCGTTTCACTCAAGTAAAAATCAACAATAGCGCCATATATATATCAGCCGCTCGATAATAGTAAACCCATTTCCTTTTGATTTTGATTTTGATTTTGATTTTGAGGTAGCTGTCATCTATTCGCCACGAGTCTGCCACGTTAGGTTTTCTTGTTTTAAAATTAGCTTCAAGTGATGGGCTATAGTTGTTCACCCAACGATTTAAGCAGGAGTGGTCAAAATGAATATTTCGCTCAGCAAATATTTCTTCGATTTCACGATAACTTAGCTTGTAGGCTAAGTAGTATCGAAAGGACTGTAGAATGATTCTCTATAGTGTTGTTGAAACGGCTAAGGCTAGTGGCCCTGTTGTGCATGACTATATCTCAAGATGCTTGCAGCATATTGCCGAGCAACTAAACAACCTTGAACGACTGTTACCATGGAATATTGTGCGCAGCTAGGTGCCGTTAGCTATACGCTTACGCATGAGTGGCTAACGATAAAGTTAATGTGGTGAAAAAATTGAGTTAGTTTGAACCTGCTTAAGTCTTTGGGTTAAGCGTTCGGGTTAAGTTTGCAATAGCACGATAGTTTTGGGGACCAATAATGGATTGGTCAACAATAGACTTTTCAATATTTGTAAACTTAAACTCAGATAACCTATCTGATCCAACATGACTATTAATTAAAAACTTCACCCATGTAAATAATTCTGTCATTGCCTCGGTATATACCAAATGTTGCGGTGGCTAAAGGATCGTCATCATAAGGACCATCGAAATTATTATCCGTATTGTCCCAATCAAACTGCAGCCATAAAGGAACAGTAAAACCAAACGTTACCGCACCTTGTTTGTCAGTGCCAGGAGATGATAAAACAACTGTTTTCGTTTCTCCACCTGCAAAAGTGCCACTACCAGAGGCAGAAGTGGTGGCGGGCGCTAAACTTATATCGGATATTGTTGAGTCCGATACATTAAATGTGGTGAAACTATCACTGGTGTTTATTGCAAAAGAGTTTCCATTCCAATATTGGGTAGCCATTGGCATATTAATAGGCGATGTTTCTGGGCCAAAACTGCTCTCTAGATACCAACGACCAAAACGAATTTCTTCACCAAAAGGTTGCAAAGTCAGTACACCATTGAAACCGTCAGTATCGCTATCATTAGCTGTTATACCATCGTCATCTGTAATAGACGTTATTTGTAGGCCTATATTGGCAGAAAACGGCGCTATTATTGCGTTGATATTACGCGTATAAACAAAGTTATCACTGCTATTGAATTGATAAGTAATGACACCTGTACTTTCAGTAAGTGTTACTGCATTTAAGTTTGCCGTTAAATTTACTTTATTAACTACATCTTCCCCCAATTGAGTTGTATCAGAAGTCGGCGTAACTCTTACGATGTCAGCCGCTTGCATTTTGACAAAGTTGCCCGTGTAATTTCTTGTGGTAGCACAAACGCCTGCGGAACAAAGTGCTGATTTGGCGGTAATGGTAAACTCCGGTTCAATAGCGTAAGAGATAGCACCATTTGTTGGTGTGGTTGCACTCATTTGTCCGGTATAAACAAATGGGTTCCCCCCATTGAACGCGCCTTCAAAAGTCGTGGTTAACTCAAAGTGACTTGGCGAAAAACGACCAATATTAGCGCTAGTTGCTGGGGCAATTGTTTCTCCAAAATAGCCATTGACCAAGGGTGTCGCGGTAATAGTAAAAACCCCCACTTCTGATACCGTTTGATTCGGCTCAGTGTGAATGCCGTTATCAGTATCAACAATATTAATGCTCGACACACCTAATGCCACCGAATTAGCGGGTGACGGAGCAACGGTACTAACTGTTAGCGGTATATTATTCATTTCAAAATTAGGGGTCACCGTATTGTCGCTACATGCAGCAGAGACATTCAGGTTGAATGTCTCTCCAGCTTTTTTAAATACGGTGCAAAGCGGATCATTGGGTTCGGCACTAGTACAAACCGAACCCGCATCGGCACTGGCACTGGCGACAATCAATTTCGTCGGACTCACTACTGTATTCAAAGAAGAGGATGCTAACCCAGCTGATGTCGTGTCATTGACGCCAATACTAATTTGCCCTGCATCTTGATAGTTAAAGCTCAGGTTGGCAGTCGCTGTACCGTCAAAGCTTACAGTTCTATTTTGCGCTACCGTTGCCAAAGCCATATCGGAGCCGTCCAACGTTGGCACTTTTGTACCACTAGTAGGGTTAGTATAATCAAAAATAAAATCAACCAATTGATCACCGGTATAGGCCGGCGCGCAATTCACACCAGTATCGCTGAGTTTCACCGCCTGTATTGTCAAATTAGACGTAGTGCAGGATTGATGATTCGCCAAGGTAAGTAGATAGCCACTATCAGCAAACACAATATCACAGCTATTACCACTGCTGTTGCAAACTAAAGAGTTAGGAGCGACAGGACTTGAAGTAGCGCCCAGGGTCACCGTTTCGGCAGTGGTATGGGTTAAGTCAACCTCAATACCCAAGGTACTACCACCAGGTATGGTAACGGGGTTTTGACTCCAGGTGGATACCGCACCCGTTGTAGTTAACGTCACGCTAACATCGGTAGACATTACTATGTCACAAGCAGTATTAGCACACGCCTTTACGGTGACCGATTCAGTTGCACAAGTTAGGCCGCTGCCATCGTGACTAATTTCGTAATGATCTATTAGTGAAGTGACTGCACATTGTCCAAATTTTACCTTATCACTGAGAGCACCGTCACTCAGAATTTCATAACCTGTAGTAGGCGCCCTAGAAGTACGGATGTCATTGGCAATGGATATTTCTAAATAGTCATCGCCACTACGTTCAAAGAATATCGCGGCTATGTCAAAGACAGAGTCTTGGGTTAAGGTAAAAGAGCCCCCAATATTTGAGTTACCGGTTATTGTTTCATATCTCAATTCATTGCTTTCACCGGCATTTGATTTGCCAAATTTGTTGAATGAAACTGTCTCACCCGACAGCGTATCCAGGGTAAAACTAAACCCATCATCAGCCTCAACATAAATAGTGTAATCCCCTGCGGGCAGGCTAAGCGTGCCTGAGGCATGTACTAAAAAATTTTCACCACCGACACCCGCACCGGGATAGGGTAATGTACCAGAATAATCGTGTTCATCACCACCAAAATCTATACGATCAACAGTACTTGAACCACTGGCAGCAATATTATATGTACCGCTATCGATTAAACCCGACGTAGGTGATCCCGCAGCCAGCCAGGCTGCATAAATGTTTAGCGCTTCAGTTGTTGTCCCTATTTCAGAGTCACTACCACCACTATTAATTTTAATGCCTACGGCGTTTAGTGTGCTAACAGCACTACACGTGTATGTTGGAAGAATCTTGGTTGAAAAATAATTAAGGTTATCGGCCACATTGTCAGATGACCAAATCCACTGGGCATTATTATCAACACTTGCTCTCGTTCCCCAAGGATCTGCGCCGTTGGTTCCATAAGCCGATACTGGCTGATAATCACTCCAACCTGCTTTACTTACAACCCAGTTAGTTGTATTGGTATTAAGGGTAGTAAGCCCGTTTGAAAAGGTATGATCACTATCGGTTATTTCAAAATCACCTAAAAAGCCTGCAGCGCCACTCGTATCTACCGCTTTAATATGTAAATAATACGCCTGCCCAGGGGTTAATAATGTTGCTAAATTATATGTCGTTTTCCAATTTGTTCCCGAGGTAATTAAGGTTCCTTGTACAGAATCATCGCTAGAAATATAAGCCTCAAAGGTATTATCTACACTTAAGTTACCCGTTAGACTAGAGTCTGCTACTTGCTCAACTTCAACGCCAATCGAAATATATGAATTTTGATTCTCAACTAGCTGATAGCTTTGCTTTATCCAGTCTGCACTTCTGCTCACATTTGAGACTCTAACCTCATCGATAACACCTTTTAAGTCACCGTCTTTGAATTTTTTATATCCTCCAATAAAGGAACCTTTGGTACTCTGCTTAATGTTTGCACTTAAACTTGAACCGTTCGAAATACCGTTTAAGTAAAAAGTGGTGTCAGTCGGTGTTCTAGTAATTACTACGTGATTCCAAGAACCTGTACTAACACTGTTATTACTGTAAATTGGATCACTGTTATTGCGCCAAGACTCCATTTTTCCATTCTCTTTAGCAAGCCCAAATGAAGCTCCATAATCACCATATGTATACATAACGGGGTATTTTATGCTTTGAAAGTTATCAGCAGGCTTTACCCAAAGGGATATTGTCCAATTACTGTAATTATCGCTACTGAGGTTGAGGGAGTTAGCTTTACCGACCTCTATATAGCTTTCATTACCGACATCAAAATTTAATGCATTGCCGATTTTTCCTGTAGTGGATGCTGGATTTTTTTTCGGCTTACCGTTATTTAAATTGGATGTTGAATCTTGATTTGTTGAGCCGGTATCTTCCCTTAGATGCCAGACACCTTGGTGATTGTTGTCCCATGTGTTGTTAACATCTTCTCCCGATGCCACTGATGCGTTACCGTAATAAACGGCAATAGTTTTCCCTTCAGTAGGTAAACTGTCTAAATTAACCCATATATCGGCGTTTGTTCCGACGGTATTTGTTCCGATGAAAGAGTCAAATTCAAAATTTAGCTCAGAACCATTATTGTTACAGGCTGCATTAATAAAACGAATGTCGTCCAAGTCAGACTGCATATCTGAGTCGTAGCTCAGACTGATATAAGCAGGGAAGTTGTTTAGCGTCGATGTTCCTGTATTCGTAATAGTAATTTCACGACATTTACTCCAGTCGCTGTTCCACCAGCCAACGGCTGATGCGTTAATTGATACAGTACAGCTTAAACATAAAAAAATGGTATAAATAAAAGTATTTAGCCAATAACGGTAGCTTTCAACAAAAGGTAACTGTGTAAATACTAATTGGCTCTTAACCATTATTTTTTTCATTCGCTGATATGCCCAGAAATCTCTTTCCCCTAAAAATAGGGTTCACAATATAATAAGTACATTTATCTCATAAAAACAGTTCAATAGCTATTATATCCCTGCCAAATATAACCTATTGACTGTATAGAATACTCCTATAAAATTAGAGATGATAAATACGGGTAGAAAGTTTTCAGTAAAAGAAATAGAGCAAGATAATAATGTAAGTACTACAGAGCTGCAAAGGCCTACTTGGATAAACTATACAAGCTAGTTGTCGGTCTGTATTGTTTTTAAGTAAAATTAAATCCGCAAGGATAGGCACTAAAAATGGCCAAAAACATAAACATTTTTTATTGTTAAAATACATTAGTGGCGTTAGAGTGTTTCGATAAAAAACGACACATAAATCGAGAGATTATAAAGACGTGTTGGTAAATCAGGAAATGTAGTTATGCATCCTATTTTAATATTTTTAATCGTGTTTTATTTATGACAAAACGATTGATAATGAAATTAAAAGTAATCAAACATTAGCGACAAAGTTAACTGATTTTACATTTTTAATTCATTTCAATCACGACCGAAAGCTCTCTATTCAGTTTTAAGCTCCCAGTTTTTTGCTGTCTCAACTATTTTAAATATTGTTGGGACTATCTTTTCTTTCATGATGTATTTCGGTTTAATGCTTGGTATATACTTTCTCATTCAATAATTCGGTGATTATCCATACGGTTCAAACATGTCACTTCTAAGACTTAAAGAGCAGGTACCAAGTACTAAAAAACTTCGAATAGTAACGCTTAAAAATCATCAGTTACGTTTTAATATGAGTAGTAATGATGGTTCTGGAAAGTGTGATTCTTTTCATAAAAATAATGATGAAGACAACATTATTGGCGCAAAGGAAACAAAAATACCTGCTGATTATCTTGCTATAATTGAGTCGATTGATAACTTATTAAGCCACCCATCATAGATAATTATTATGATTTAGCGGTAAAATACTGACATTCAACATGATACCCGTATAAGAAGTTAATATGAGCCGCAATAAACTCCTGCGTTACCAACAAACCTCTGTCGCTAAGGTCTTTGAAAAAGAAACAGCGCTTATTACTCAAATCCAAACTGGTGAGCTCAAGCAGTGTTTAATGCTTTGGCAAGCTAAAGAAGCTACTTTGGTATTACCTGCAGGTAAGAAATGGCCTCAATCAGACGCACTTAAAGCGGGTTTGCTAGCGAATGAATGGCTGTTACATTCACGTAAAACCGGTGGTGCCCCAGTGCCGCAATGTCCAAGTATTATAAATTTATCTCACCTTTATCTTTGGTCAAAAGATACACCGTATTCAATTCCCCAAGCTTACGAAAACCTATGTACAGTGTTACATGGTTTTTTTCATCAATTTAACTTGGTTAGCAAAGCACATGCGACAAAGTTCTCTTACTGTGATGGTGATTACAATATTAATATTAACGGTAAAAAAATAGTGGGTACAGCGCAGCGGGTGATATTAAAAAAAGGCGGTGGCAAGATAGTGTTAGCACAAGCCTTTATTCTTATTGACGTGTTATTAGATGAGATTATAAAACCGGTTAACTTATGTTATCAACTATCGGATAAAACGGAACGGATACAAGCGCAGGTGCATACTGCACTTTTTGAACATATTACCGAACGACCTACTATCGATCAGCTATATCAGCAGTTAACTCAAGCTTTTGTTGATAGTGTTTTATAATCTATCAACAAATTTATTCCTAAAAGTACTGTGGAATGCCAGCTAAATAGATTTTAAGGCATTAATTAACGTTCGTCCTCAACATAAAAAACCTTTTACAGACTTCTGTAAAAGGTTTTTTAATAACGTTAAAGCTTACTGTTAACTAAAGAACAAGGTTTATAAAAACGATAATAGCTCTTCATCGAGTTGCATTAATGTTTTAGGATCAGCCATCATTGTTATCGCTAACGATTTAGTTCTTGGCAACATACGTTCAAAATAAAACTCTGCTGTTTTAATTTTTGCACGGTAGAAATCTCTGTTTTCTACATCAGTCGCTAGTTTTTCATAAGCGGCTTGTGCCATTTGTGCCCAGAAATATGCCATAACGATGTAGCCAGAATACATTAAGTAGTCAACCGAAGCTGAACCTACGATGTCACGGTCTTTCTTTGCCTTAATCGCCAAGCGTACCGTATTTTTCTGCCAATTAGCGACCGCTTTACTCAATGGCCAAATAAACTTATTCATTTGACGTTTATGAGGGTTACTCGAAATCATACTTGTATCTTTACAAAAGCTTAAGACTTCCATCGTAAAGTGTTTTAAATATTTGCCACGGTTCAATAATATTTTACGACCTAATAAATCAAGCGCTTGAATACCTGTTGTCCCTTCATATAAAGTCGAAATTCGATTATCACGTACAATTTGCTCCATGCCCCATTCTTTAATAAAACCGTGACCACCAAAGATTTGTAAACCATGGTTGGCACTTTCTGAGCCCAATTCAGTTAAGAATGCTTTCAAGATTGGGGTAATAAAACCTAAACGATTGTCAGCTCTACGACGTAGTTTCTCATCTTTTAACATTTGAATGTCGTCAACGAGTTTTGCCGTATAATAGATCATTGCGCGGCCACCTTCAGCGATCGCTTTTTGTGTCATTAGCATTTTACGAACATCAGGATGAACAATAATAGGATCAGCAACTAAATCAGGCTTCTTAGTCCCTGTTAATGCCCGCATTGACAAACGCTCTTTTGCATAAATCAATGAGTTTTGATATGCAAGTTCTGCAGCACAAATACCTTGTAAAGCTGTACCCACGCGAGCAGTATTCATAAAAGTGAACATGCATAGCAAACCTTTATTCTCTTCTCCAATTAAGACACCTTTTGCGTTATCGAAATTTAAAACAGCAGTAGCTGAACCTTTAATGCCCATTTTATCTTCGATAGAACCACAAGTAACATTATTGCTGACACCCACATTACCTTGTTTGTCAACTTCCATTTTAGGCACGATAAATAAAGAGATACCACGTGTCCCTTTAGGAGCATTAGGTAAGCGCGCTAATACAATATGAACAATATTTTCAGTTAAATCGTGTTCTCCCGCTGAAATGAAAATTTTAGTACCACTGACATTAAAAGTACCATCTTCATTTGGTTCAGCTTTGGTTTTAACTTGCCCTAAATCTGTACCACATTGTGGTTCAGTTAGGCACATAGTGCCTGTCCAAGTACCTTCGGTAAGCTTAGTTAAATATATTTCTTTCTGCTCTTCGGTACCGTGTAATTGCACAGTATCCATTGCACCATGACTTAATCCTGGATACATAGCCCAAGACCAATTAGCTGTACCCATCATTTCTGATTTCACCATACCAAGCGAAGCAGGAAGACCTTGTCCACCATGTTCGATTGGGTGAGACAAGCTTTGCCATCCACCATCCACATATCGTTTATAAGCTTCTTTAAAGCCTTTAGGCGTTGTTACTTTACCATTATCAAATGTACAACCTTCTTTGTCGCCACTTTGATTTAATGGTAATAATTCATTCTCACAGAATTTTGCACACTCTTGAAATATCGCATCAACCAAATCAGGTGTAGCTTCTTCAAACTCTGGATACTGCTGATAATGGTCGTAAAAATTGAACACATCTTCGAATAAAAATTTAATGTCTGTGATCGGTGCTTTATAACTTAGCATGGCTATCTCCCAACGCTTTTATAATAATATTTATGATTAACTATTTTCGAATATAACAGAAAAACAACTGGTCATACCACTTTTTTTTCAAATAAAAAAATAATCACTGACTAAAAGTTACTTAAGGGTAGGACAATAATGATATTTATAAATGATAATGATGAAAATTTAATGCGAAAAATAGTGAAGTTTTGAAGTTTTGAAGTTTTGAAGTTTTGAAGTTTTGAAGTTTTGAAGTT
>JASDWX010000051.1:0-4499 GCA_041890515.1 Alteromonadaceae bacterium | reverse complement strand
GTCGGGCTCATAACCCGAAGGTCGTCAGTTCAAATCTGGCTCCCGCAACCAACTTCGCTTAAGTATAAAAAGCAGTTCTTAAGTTTGAATTAAAACAACTTGGCTTTCCTAAGAAGTTATTAGGACATTCGGACGCGGGATGGAGCAGTCTGGTAGCTCGTCGGGCTCATAACCCGAAGGTCGTCAGTTCAAATCTGGCTCCCGCAACCAATTCTTAAGTATAAATATCACCTTTCTAGTGCACTTCATTAAATAATATTCCAACAAGAATCATCCTATTATAAATATATTTTTGATAAAATATTAAACTATTAATATTTTATAGCACCTACTTTCTACATATCCTGAATTAGCTTACATAAAAGCGTTAATTATCAAATTACTCCAACTATCAAACCTGTTTATTATATCCCCCCATTGTGCATTCAATCATATGGTCAATAATGTTATTTTAAAAAAGTTATCTCACTTAATTATAAATCACACACCTTGTCACCTAGGTGACACTTATTTACACTCATTATTATAAAGTCCAATAACGATTATTTGATTGGATTATATTATGTCAGCACCTATTCTTAACCGCCGCGATATTGAGTTTTTTCTTTATGAAATGTTTGACGTTGAATCGTTAACAGACCGTGAGAAATATCAAGACCACGACCGAACGACTATCAACGGAGCTATTGACACTGCCCAATCTATAGCAGAAAAATATTACATTCCTATTCAACACAAAGTTGATGCGAACCAACCAACTTTTGACGGTACAAATATTCATATAATTCCTGAAATTAAAGCAGGACTAGATGCCGTACTGGAAGCAGGTTTGAGTGCTCCCACTTCAGACTATGAAATGGGTGGCATGCAATTACCCATGGTTGCAGCGAGTGGTGCTTTTGCTTATCTTTCAGCGTCTGCGAGTACCAGTTTAGGTTACATTTCACTTACTCATGCAAATTGTAATTTAATTGAAGCATACGGAACAAAAGAACAAGTTGAAAAATGGGTACTGCCACAACGTGAAGGTCGCTTTTTCGGTACGATGGCAATGACTGAGCCAAGTGCAGGCTCTGGTTTAGGTGACTTGATCACCAGTGCCGTTAAAAAAGATGATGGAACGTATAGAGTTACAGGTAATAAAATTTGGATTTCTGGCGGTGATCATGATTTGTCTGAAAATATCGTCCACCTCGTACTCGCCCGCGTTAAAGGCGCTCCAAAAGGAGTTAAAGGTATATCACTGTTTATTGTACCTAAATTTTTAGTCAATGAAGATGGCAATATCGGTGACAGAAATGAAGTTGCACTTGCTGGTCTATTTCATAAAATGGGTGGTCGAGGACATACATCAACTGCATTAAGTTTCGGTGAAAAAAATGGTGCAGTGGCTTATTTAGTAGGTGAAGAAAACAAAGGACTTATGTACATGTTTCATATGATGAATGAAGCACGTATTTTGGTTGGTACCGGCGCTGCCCTAACTGCTCTAACTGGTTTTCAATACTCTCTACATTATGCAAAAGAACGTCCACAAGGCCGATTACTTTCCTGTAAAGATCCAGAATCTTCACCTGTAAATATTATCGAACACCCTGATGTAAAACGAATGCTATTAACACAAAAAGCATATTCTGAAGGTGCATATGCCCTATGTTTATATGGTCATCAATTAGCTGATGATGAGAAAACAGCCCTTACTGAAGAAGTACGTAAGAAAGCAAGCACCATTTTAGATTTCTTAACACCCATCATAAAAAGTTGGCCATCTGAATGGGGGCCAAAATCGAACGACTTAGCAATTCAAGTGTTAGGTGGTCATGGTTATGTTGATGAACACCCGGTCGAAATGTTTTACCGTGATAACCGCTTAAACCCAATTCATGAAGGTACAACTGGGATCCAGTCACTCGATCTATTATGTCGTAAAGTCCCGATGAAAAACTTTGCTGGTTATCAAGCTTTCTTAAGTGAAATTGAAAAAACAATTAGTGACACTATAAACATCGAAAGTTTAGGTATTCACGCAAAAGCACTTTCAGAGGCAGTTTTAAACCTACGTGATGTAACTGACAAAGTACTTAGCGCGGCTAAACATCAAAATATTGATTTGGTTTTTTCAAACTCAGTGAGTTATTTAAATATGTTCGGTCATATTTCTATTGCATGGTTATGGTTACAACAAGGCGCAATTGCCACTAGCGCATTAAGTACGGATCCACATATTGATGAACAAAAATTTTATCAAGGTAAGTTACAAGCAATGAAGTATTTTTATAACAGTGAACTACCGCTGACTTATCACTGGGGAACCTTAGTAAAAAACATAGACAGCACTAGTTTTGATACCCAAGTTGATTGGTTTTAAAAGAGCCTAAACACCCAATTAAATGCGTTTCCTTATAAAAGAATATTGAGAAAATTATGTTTGAATACAAAGCACCATTACGTGATCATAAGTTTGTTATGCAAGAATTGCTAAACAGCGACAAACACTATCAAACACTCGGTTATGAAGATGCGAATGAAGAAATGGTTGATGCTATTTTATCTGAAGCAGCAAAATTTACCGAACAAGTAATTGCACCCATTAATCAAATTGGTGATCAACAAGGCTGTCATTGGGAAAATGGGGCAGTTTCTACACCTGATGGATTTAAAGACGCTTATCAACAATATATGGACGGAGGATGGCCAACACTTTCTCAAGCAGAAGAGTTTGGTGGTCAAGGTTTACCACATTCATTGAACACCGTTGTCAGTGAAATGTTGTCAGGTGCTAATCACAGTTTTGCTATGTACCCAGGTTTAAGCCATGGTTGTATGTCTACTTTAGAGTTTCATGGAACTGACTTACAAAAGTCAATGTTCATGCCGAAACTGGTAGACGGTTCTTGGACAGGTACCATGTGCTTAACGGAATCTCATAGTGGTACAGACTTAGGGTTATTGCGCACCAAGGCTGATATTAACGACGACGGCAGTTATTCGTTAAATGGTAGTAAAATATTTATTTCTGCAGGTGAGCATGATTTATCTGAAAACATTGTTCATTTAGTTATTGCTCGTGCTTCAGACTCTCCGTCAGGAACCAAAGGTATCTCATTATTCATCGTGCCTAAATTCAACGTAAATGATGATGGCACGATTTCAGATAAAAACGGTGTTAGTTGTGGTTCTATAGAACATAAAATGGGCATCAACGGTAATGCTACCTGTGTGATTAACTTTGATAACGCTAAAGGTTATCTGATTGGTGAAAAGAATCGCGGTTTAAAATGTATGTTCACTTTCATGAATGGCGCTCGTTTAGGTGTTGCAAACGAAGGTGTTGCAGCAAGTGATGCGGCGTTTCAAGGTTCATTGGCTTACGCAAAAGATCGCTTACAAATGCGCTCATTAACTGGCATTAAAAACCCAAAAGGGGAAGCTGATCCTATTATTGTACATCCTGATGTAAGACGTATGTTACTCACACAAAAATCTATTGCTGAAGGGGGACGAGCCTTAGTTGCCATGCTTGCACAGTTAGTTGATGTTACACACGCAAGTAAAAATGAAGCAGACAAATTAGCCGCTAATAATAGCCTGGCTTTACTAACCCCGATAGCAAAAGCTTTCCTAACAGAAACGGCTGTTGACTCTGCAAGCTACGGTATACAAGTTTTAGGCGGTCATGGTTACATTAAAGAATGGGGTATGGAGCAACTACTGCGTGATACCAAAATTTGCTGTCTTTATGAAGGTACAACAGGTATTCAAGCCCTTGACTTAATTGGTCGAAAAGTGATTGGGACTAAAGGCACTTTACTTAAAGACTTTATGAGTGAAATTAAACGTTTTTGCCAAGTAAATGAAAATAGCTCTGTATCGCCTCTTTGTCATACCTTGGTCGATTATGTAGAATTATGGCAAGAAGTCACTGATGATATTACCGTTAAAGCAAGCGCTAATGCTGACGAACTAGGTGCAGCTTCTGTTGATTATCTCATGTTGTCTGGCTACATTACTTTAGGTTATATGTGGGCAAGAATGGCGAAAACGGCACAAGATGCGATTAAAAATCACCAAACAGGCACCGATTTTTACTTAGCTAAAATGCAAACAGCAGACTTTTATTTCGCCAGAGTTATGCCTAAAGCACATGGACATCTCGCTTGCTTAGCGAATGGTGCAAGTACAATAATGAATATGGATAGTGATCACTTTACTTTTTAAACGTTAACTACCAGACTTACCTTGTATAATATTTGAACAATATACAAGGTAAGCTGATGCATCATGGAGTGATTGGATTATGCTTATTTAGAAAACTCATCACTTTTTCATAATATATTACTCGGTTTTCAGTCTTATAAAAATTATGACCTTCATTTTTCATTTCAAACCATTCGTAGGTCTTTTTATGCTTTTCTAATTGTTCTATTAAGACTTCCGCTTGTTCTTGTAATGGTCTAATGAAACTGTAGAGGTTTATAGCTTAAACTAAGCAAAACCAA
>JASDWX010000050.1:0-4611 GCA_041890515.1 Alteromonadaceae bacterium | reverse complement strand
CCACATACATACATACATACATACATACATACATACATACATATATACATACAATATATATGCTCAATTAACATATTAACTGTCTGAATATTAGATTAATTTTAATTGATTAGTTATTTGACCGCATTAACATTCCAAAAAAATCACCTTCATTTATTAAACCAAGGTCCCCAAAAAAACTACCGTTACTTATGATTAACATCTGTTGATTTAATCAAGCCTGTCTCAGGTGTTAATGAACTTTGCAAAAGAGAAATTTGTACATATTTGGTCTTGAAGTGACTGAAAATTATATATATGAGAATCAAGTTTTCGGTACTTACAGGCTCTTAACCAGAAAAGTATATTGTGATATTTGTCGATATCTATCCTAAAAATATCGACTTTTCTATTGAGATTTCTATAATGTTCACTGCATTAATTTAAACGCTGACGAACCATTTCAAATAAACAAATACCGGTAGCAACTGACACATTTAAACTCGAAACATTACCAGCCATAGGCAGTTTAACTAGCTGATCACAGTTTTCACGAGTTAAACGACGCATACCTTTTCCTTCCGCCCCCATCACCAATGCCATTGGCCCTGATAGTTTGACGTCATAAAGGCAGGTATCGGTTTCCCCTGCCGTACCAATGATCCAAATACCTTGCTTTTGCAAAGCCTTCATTGTTCGTGACAGGTTAGTCACTTGCACTAAAGGAACATACTCGGCAGCGCCAACCGCTACCTTTCTTACCGTCCCGGTTAATCTGGCGGCATTATCTTTAGGAACGATAATCGCTTGAACACCCGCTGCATCTGCGTTACGTAAGCAAGCGCCCAAATTATGAGGGTCAGTTACGCCATCAAGAATTAAAAAGAAGGGTTGCTCGCCCTGGGCAGTTGTTTGAGCAATAATATCGTCTAAATCATTTTCATTGAAGGATTTACCTGCTTGAACTCGAGCAACGACACCTTGATGTTGTTCACCTTCACTCTTTTCATCTAACGCTTTTCGTTGAGCAACCTGCAATGCAATACCGTGCTTTTTTGATAAGTTTATAATGGGTTGTAAACGATCATCATCGCGACCTTTTAGTAGCCACAACTCGATAAAGCGCTCTGGTGCACTTTGAATTAATGCCGTTACAGCATGAATTCCAAATACCATTTCATCATTTTTTGCCATGATTTTCTCTAGTGTTATATTTTTCGTTTATTTATCGCCGATTGTTTATCGGCGATCAGGTCTAACTCAATGGGGTGATGAGCTTAAGGGGTTTTATTCATTATCAGTTTTACGGGCATTTTTACCTGGCCGTTTTTTACGGACCTTTTTTTTAACGACTTTAGGCTTTTCTTCTACTGACTTTTTACTACTGGCTTTAGCGGGTTTTTTTTTCCGACTTGCTGGCGAGTGTTTAGCTGTTAAAGCACCTTTACTTGATGAAGGACTCTTATCTCCTGGTTTACCTTTTCTTCGTTTTTTAACTTTTAAAGGGTTACCATCTTGTCGTAATGCTTTTTCACCTGAGAGCGATAAATCTATTTTTTTATCATCAAGATTAACCGCGGCAACTTGAACCTCTATAACATCACCAACACGGAATTTCACGCCAGTATTCTCACCAGTTAGACACATACGAACATCATCATAATGATAAAAATCTCGACCTAATGAGGTAATATGAACTAAGCCCTCAATATGAAAATTGGCTAAGCGAACAAATAGACCAAAATTGGTTACTGTTGAAATAACCCCTTTAAAGGTATCGCCTACATGGTCTTGCATAAATTCACATTTAAGCCAATCGGCGACATCGCGAGTTGCTTCATCAGCTCGGCGCTCTGTAAGCGAACAATGTTCACCTAATTCAATCACAGCCTCTATTGGATAATCATAATGTCCGGCATTAGCTGTACCTAGTTTTTTAGCTGATGTTTTAAGTTCTTCTTGATACAAAATTTCTTTAATTACTCGGTGAACAACCAAATCAGGATAACGACGAATAGGTGAGGTAAAATGAGCATAAGAGTCAAGGGCTAAACCAAAGTGGCCTAAATTATTACTTTGATAAACCGCTTGTCGCATTGAGCGCAACAACATGGTTTGTATTAACTCCTTGTCAGGGCGTCCGGCAACTGCATCGAGAATATAACCGTAATCTGAAGGTTCTGGTTCACTTTGTTCTTTTTTGCCTTTCTTGTGAGTAAAAGGCAAGCTAATGCCTAACTCAGCAAGGTAAGTGATAAAGTTATTGTATTTATCTTCACTCGGTTTGTCATGAACACGAAATAATCCTGGCTTTTGATGCTTTTCAATAAACTTAGCGGTGGCTACATTGGCTAAAATCATACACTCTTCAATAATTTTATGAGCATCATTACGAATCAGTGGTTCAATAGTTTCAATTTTACGGTCTGCATTAAAAATAAAACGCGATTCTTCGGTTTCAAACGCAATCGCGCCTCGGTTATTGCGAGCAGAAGATAACGCTAAATACATTTGATTAAGGTTATTTAAGTCAGGAACAAGGGATTGATATTGCTGAGATAAGGCTTCATCACCCGCTAAAATAGCCGCTACTTTTGTATAGGTAAAACGTGCTTGTGAACGCATTGTCGCCGCATAAAATTTTGAACCCGACAATTTACCTGTTGCACTTACGGTCATTTCACAAACCATACAAAGTCGATCGACATCAGGGTTTAATGAACATAAGCCATTTGATAGCTTTTCCGGCAACATGGGGATCACTTGGCTAGGAAAATAGACTGAATTTCCTCGAGAGATCGCTTCGTCATCCAGCGCTGTGCCACCTCGAACATAATAACTGACATCAGCAATAGCTACCCATAAACGCCAACCTCCACTTTGTTTCGGCTGACAATAGACCGCATCATCAAAGTCTCGGGCATCTTCACCGTCAATGGTTACTAAGGGTAAGTGACGTAAGTCAACACGATCTTGCTTAGCACTTTCTTCGACTTCATCAGATAAAGTGGCGACCTCGCTAAGTAATTCGGGGCTAAATTGATGGGGTAAGTCATGCTCTCGTAGTGCAATATCTATCTCCATGCCGGGTGCCATATGGTCACCCAAAACTTCAATGATTTTTGCCACCGCGTTGGTTCGTTTTGTTGGACGTTTAATGATTTCAACCACCACCATTTGACCATGACGAGCACCTAATCTTTGTTCAGGGTCAATCAATATTTCTTGCTTAATACGGGCATCATCTGGCATGACCAGAGAAATATGATGGTCAACGTAATAGCGACCAACAATACCTGCTTTTCTTGGCTCAACCACCTCCAGAATTTTAATTTCTTTACGACCTTTTCTGTCGGTACGATCAACTAGTATCGCTTCAACAGTATCGCCATGAAATACACGCTGCATTTCATGAGAAGAAATATAATAGTCTTTACCTTTTTTAATGGTTGATGCCGGCTCACCGGTATTTTCAGGTACATCAGGCGCAAAAAAGCCAAAACCATCGCGGTGACCAATCACTTTTCCTGTTAATTTACTGTTCTGAGCTAAAATAGCGTACTGTTTAAATTTATTAAAAATAATTTGACCACTATTTTCCATGGCGCGCAGACGTCTTTTAACACCAATAAGCTGATATTCTTCACTGTAATCTAATATTTTACAGAAAGCATTATAGGTTAAAGGCATGTCAGACTTTTGCAGAATTTCTAACAAGTATTCGCGACTAGCGACAGGTTGTTCGTATTTTTGTGCTTCGCGATTAGCGTGGGGATCGTTTATGGTCAAAGGTATCTTCATTAAATTTTTTTATAGTATATCACTTGTTGGTTTATTCACCCAATGCAAGTAATAAAAAATGTAGTCACGTGAGGAAAGGTGTATTATTGACAGACGTAATTTATCTATTAAAGGATTAACTGATGAAAAAAAACTACCGACATTACTGGCACTTTCCGCATTATTTTTAACAGATGCCAATGCAATGGTAAAGCTAGGTTTTGGTTTTGATCAAGGCCTGGGCTTGGCTGTACAATACGAAAATATTAATACCTTCGTAGGGAACGATGGCATAGCAGCCGATTATATTTTAAGAGAGAATGCTGTTGATGAAGGAATACCGTTTAACTGGACTATTGCTGGCGGTATATTTGTTGGTTGGCATAATGGTGCAGGTCTTCGTTTACCGCTAGGACTAAACATGGCATTTAATGCGAAATGGGATGCTTACCTTCAACTTAACCCCGCCTTAGACTTTGATTATGGTAAAAATAGTAATACGCACTTTATTATTGATACGGCTATTGGTGTTCGTTACCGTTTTTAATCATCATTCCTGCACTAGAAACTCGTAGTCTTCTCGCCATTAAACCAGCCTCTTTATATTAATAAATAGGAGTGTAGTTTATTTAAAATAACTCTGACACCTTTTATTCTATAAAATATAGCATTCGAAATAAGCACTGTTGGATAGAACTGATCGCGGTAAGGTCAATATCGTATATGACTGTTAAACGGTTTACCGTCGTTGTTTTTCTAGTGATGCCGATATGTCAAAGTACTTGTCTTTTTGAACGATTAAAGGAATCAATATGCCAGAAGGTCCTGAAATACGCATTGCCGCTGATAAAA
>JASDWX010000049.1:3741-4640 GCA_041890515.1 Alteromonadaceae bacterium | reverse complement strand
AAAATGGTGTGATTTTATTGAAATGGAGTCACTGCAATAATTTTATATTGAAGGATAGCAGTGTTTCTCTTGAACCTTGGTCTTTACGATTAATAAAGCTTGAACAGATATTAGGATGATATTTTTGAAAGCAAGTTGCTCATACTGTTCGCTTTAAAGTTTACAGTGTTTATATTTTTCAAAGAACATATTTTAAAAAAGTCGTTGCTAAAAGATCTGAACTCGGTAAGCTCACCAACAAATAAAAATAATATGCACTCAATAATATATGACGACAACTAGAGACTCTTTTCATTCCCGTATTGGCTTTGTCTTAGCAGCAGCTGGGTCTGCTATTGGTTTAGGTAATATTTGGGGATTTCCAACTCAAGCAGCTAATAATGGTGGCGGTGCTTTTTTATTCGTTTATTTATTAGTGACTGTTTTGCTAGCCCTGCCTGCTTTATATGCCGAAATTTATATTGGTAACCAAGCGCAGAAAAACCCTGTAGCTGCTTTAAGAGAAGCATGCAAAGACACGTTGCCTAATGTAGGTAAATACGCTGGGTTAATCGGTCTTTGTGGCGCAATGATGATGTTAAGTTTTTACACCATTGTTGCCGGCTGGATGCTTGCTCATGCACTTTCTGCAATCGCTGAATTAGCTGGCCTAATGGATATTTCTCAATGGTTAGCAACATCAAGCACCGAACGAAATTTATTATTTACACCTATATTCATTCTATTAGGTGCCGCCATTATTCACCAAGGCGTTAATGCAGGTATTGAAAAATGGTCGGCGCGTTTAATGCCACTGTTACTCGTAATGTTACTGTGTTTAATTGTTTATATTCTTCGTCAACCTGGTGCAGAAAAAGGTTTAGCACTCTATTTAATCCCTGACTTTTCGCAAGTCACCA
>JASDWX010000049.1:0-3731 GCA_041890515.1 Alteromonadaceae bacterium | reverse complement strand
ATTAATGTGATATTTATGTATTTTTAAAATGATATTTAAATTAATAATATCTGCAATGGGACAAGCCTTCTTTTCGTTATCCATAGGGGTCGGCGGCATGATGGTATATGGCTCGTACATGCAGAAAAATAAAGATATTGGCAAATTAGCAATATCAATTACCGCACTTGATACTTGCATCGCTTTTATGGCGGGTCTATTAATTATTCCAGCTCTATTTGTTGCTCAAGAGGCTGGATTAGAAGTTTTTAAGAACAACGAGCTTATTGGTGAAGGACAGTTGATATTTAACATTCTCCCTGCCCTATTTAACTCTATGGGTAGTGTGGGTTTAATTGTTTCAAGTAGCTTTTTCTTACTGTTGTCAATTGCTGCATTAACGTCAACCATTTCATCTACCGAAGTACCTGTTTCATATTTAGTGGAAGACAAGGGCCTAACACGTTCAAAAGCCACTTGGCTTGTATCATTCATCGTACTTTGCGCCAGCATGTTACTGATTGCTTTCTTTGATGAATTATTTGGTTTAGTTATTCGCGTTTTAACAACAATAATGCAGCCATTAAGTTGTTTATTTTACTTTATTGTTGTGGGTTGGTTATGGAGTCGTGGAAATAAATTACGTGATAAAGCATTACAAGAAGGAAGGAAATGGCTACCGATTTGGGGTAATTATTTACGTTTTGTTTGTCCTTTATTGTTAACAGTCGTTTTTGTTAATGTCGCTATATTGAATTAGTGCTCTTCTTCTTTAAAATAACGTTAAATGCCGATTTACTCATCTGAGGTTGGCATTTTTAATTACGCTTCAATAAGAATAAAGTGAGTATCAACCAAACCGTTAATAACTAACATTGTTTCGACCTTTCTTTTTAGCTTTGTATAACGCTTGATCAGAACACTTTAACGCCTGTTCAAAGCTTTGTTTACTTTCCCTAACAGCAGCACCTATTGATATAGTGACACTCACCGTTTTAAAATCATTGTTCTTGCTGCCTTTTTTAAGACTTCTCTCTTGTTTCGTTTTTCGTTGAGGATGACGGATAACAATTTTATAGTCTTGAATAGCTTGGCGTACTGCTTCTAACTCAGCTAAAGATTGCTCAATGTTTTTGCGCTTAAATACTATCGTAAATTCTTCGCCACCATAACGAAAAGCTTTCCCTCCACCTTTAACCTCACCAATTTTTTTAGCAACTAATTTTAATACTTGATCGCCAATATCGTGTCCATAGGTATCATTAAACTTTTTGAAGTGGTCAATGTCTAGCATAGCTACGGTGTATTTTCTTCCCAGTGATAACGCGAACTGGTTTAATGCGCGGCGTGATGGTAATCCTGTTAAATCATCACAATAAGCAAGAGAATAAGCATCGATGACGATGACTAACAAATAGTGCAAACTGAGTAATAGGATTGTTAAAGATATCGGGAAATTTGTTAGTTGATATTGGTGAAACAACCAAACTAAAAGAGAAATAAAGACCGCAGAAATCACTAAATCAGCTTTAGCAATCGCACGCAAAAAAATAATAATACTGCAGAATGCAATAGGTAGTTCTCTTCGAATGTACTGATGAAACATGACATTATCTGAGAAGGTTTCTGCAAAGGTAATTATTGTTCCACTCATTTCTAACCAAAAGAATGTCACCACGCCTGTGAATGATAGAAAGACCAACCGATAAATACCATGAATTGATATCACTCCACGGTCTTTTATTATTGAGAATAAAAGTAGAGAAAAACAGCCAAATATCGTTATCCAATCACCTTGTAGTGCTAACCAGTTTGACCAAGGAAGAGAAAAAGATAAACTGCCATAATAAAGAAGCCACAGGAGTGATAAAAAAGCTAATCGACTTCGATTAAAGTAACTCGCAAAAACAGTGGCAACCACTAAAAGCACCATTAATAATGGTTCAATAATCGACATTTGCTTTAACCAAAATGCTTGGTTTTTCACAACAAAAATATAAACTAAAATAAAAGCTGCCAAACTAAAAAACAGCGACTTTAGCCCTTTAATTCTTTGAAACAACATTAACTCCTAATACTTAATTGATAGCTGACTTACATTTAAGGATATAAAATCACCGATTAAGTGACCTTTATGCAGCAGGTATTGATGTACGGTTTTCAATTTCACTTTTTTCATCATCGGCTTCTTTTTTCAAATCTACTTGCTCGATTTTATCAAAACGTGACGATATTTTATCCGCAGAAGTATGGATTTGTTTAACATCACTTGCCGCTTGGTCAATGTGCTTTGCTAAGTTCGCAAAACGAGACTTAAAACGACCAAAGTCTTGAGATAAATGTGATAGGTGAGCTTGAATAACATGTATTTGTTTTCGCGTCGCTTCATCTTTTAACACTGATCTGGAAGTGGTTAGTATTGCCATTAAGGTTGTAGGTGACGCCAGCCATACTCGTTTTTTATTCGCATAGTCAACTAAATCAGCTTGATGTGCATGTATTTCAGCAAAAATAGCCTCAGCAGGAATAAACATAATTGCGCCATCTGCCGTGTCTTTTTCTATTAAATATTTACCACTAATATCATTAATATGTTTTTTTATGTCTGCATTAAACTGTCGTTCAGCGGCTTTACGGTCGTGTTCTCCAAGCTGGTTATCCATCATTTTTTTATAGTTTTCTAAGGGAAATTTAGAGTCGATAACAACATTACCGGTAGGTTCAGGTAAGAACAAAATACAGTCAGCAATTTTCCCATTCGATAAAGTATGCTGTAAAGAGAAATGTTGCTCCGGGAGTACGTTACGAATGAGGCTATTGAGTTGCACTTCACCAAATGCACCACGTGAACGCTTATCACTTAATACTTCTTGTAAACTTACTACGTTTGTCGAAAGTTCAGTGATCTTCTTTTGAGCATCATCAATCAATGCTAAACGCTGTAATATATCATTAAAAGTTTTTGTCGTTTTATCAAACCCTTCTGCCAAACGTTTTTCCACTTGACCACTAATTTCTTTTAAGCGATTGTCGGTAGATTCTGTTAACCCATCGATGCGTTTAGCCATTTGTTCACTCGACATTTGTAATGATTTAGTTAAGTCTTCACGGCTTACTTGCGTTATTTTGTTTAAATGTTCAACAAGTTGGTCTACTGATTTTAATTGATTTTGATTAAAAATGGCTTGATGTTCATACAATGCTTTGTTTAACTTTTCACTATTATCATGCAAAATAGACGTTTGCTTTTCACCTTGTTCAGCGTGTTGGTGCAAGAGCTTAATTTTGAAATCAGATATTTGTTGTTCAAAATAAGTTTTCAGATCTACTTGCTGATTAGCCAATTGCTGATGATTAAAATTTAATTGTTGTTGTAGCTGTTGTTGATATTTATTTGAGACTTCAGTACTCACCGCTAATTTTTCGAATAATAGCTGAAACTTTTCATTTTGAAAGGTCAATTGTAGTGACATGTTTTTGATTTTAAAGCATAGCGTAAAACTTATTAAGAAACAGAAAACCGATAACATAGCGATGAGCAATATGAATAACTCGGTAGGGATTTTTTCTAAAAAGTCAGGAAGTACAATAGCAAGCATATAACCACACAAGTAACACTGTAAATATTATCAGTATTAAAGCATAGAAATTTACTCAGGTTAAGCTTAATCTACCTTTCATCATGAAGTGATGAATATTTAAAAATCATTAATCAAATGAATACGATCTCCAACTTTATTGAGTATGGTAAT
>JASDWX010000048.1:11602-22587 GCA_041890515.1 Alteromonadaceae bacterium | reverse complement strand
GAACAAAGGTACTTGTATCTGCATAATAATACTCGTAAGAAAAATCCCAGTTAGTTGATAGGTATGGTTTTAAGTCTGCATTTCCACCCGAAGCTTGATTATTATTAGGACGAGAATTGGTAATAGTAACGGCTGGATTAAGTGCACTCATTGTTGGGCGTGTTAATGTTTCTGAATAAGCTAAACGTACTAACATCTCATCTGTCAGCTCAAGCTTCAAATTCATACTTGGCAAAATATTGGTATATTTATTAGATGAAGTGACGGGAGTTCCATTGTCGCCTGCAGCATAAATTTCATTTAAATCTGAAGGGTCATTTGGTATTGGCTCTAAATCAACAAGTTCACGTGTAATACCTGATAAATTAGCATCGGTTTTTGAGTAACGAACACCTGCATTTATTGTCCAAGGCATATCTCCTAGTTCGCCATCAAAGGTAAAGTCTACATAAGCACTAACGACATCTTCTTCAACAGTATAAGCATCAGACTGGCTAGTTGGGTTGTTATAAGCTTCACCTGTAATAGGGTCTAATGATGCGCGATATGCACCATATTCTGCTGGGTCATAGGTTAACCACGTGTTAGGTACGCCAGCAAAAAAATCGTTGGCAACGTAAGGGGTCAACAAAGCTGATGATACGTCAGTGCCGTAACCACAATAAACACCACAATCACTTGCGAAAAGTCGTGATGCTTCTTTTGTTCTATTTTGAGCATAAACACCCCAACGCATTTGAGTGAAAGTATCCTGTCCAGTTTCCCATTCAAAATCTACACGGTATTCATTAAGTTGATCATCACGATCCCAGCCATTACGTTCATTATAATGGGCTTTACCCGCTTCTGCATTTAATAAAGCCGCATCGCCACCAGCAACACTTAGTGTTGGCGCATCGCCACCTGCGCGGTTATCCCATGTATAAGCGTTGTTATAACCAATAACATTAAAGAATTCTTTACCACCACTATTTTCTTGCGCATTTGAACGCGATAGATCAGCAGTCATGGTAAGTTCATCATTGACCATATATTCTATATTAAGGCCAAAAGCGTTCATATCAACTTCACGACCAAATGAACGACGAATAAAATCAGTCGCACCTGCATTTGAATTTTCAATATAAACAACGGTATTATTTTCATCTACTTCAGCATCAATAAAATTACCTTCGGAGAACCAGTGACCTGCATTAGTCGCTTGTGAATCCACTTCAAACTTAGAAATTAACCCGTCAAAAGTTAATGTTAACTCATCATTTGGTGCGTATTGTATAACGGCTGTACCACTTGTTCTTGTCCGCTCTTGCTCATCAACACCAATATCGAAGTTTTGTGGTACATTGACGTTATTAAACTCTTTACCATTTTGAGCCGTGAAATTAACCCCTGGGCGATAATATCGAGTTTCCATCATGTTAGTTTGTGAATCACGCTGTTGATGAGAAGCAGAAACAAGTACCCCTAAACGATTATCCATAAAGGTATTAGTGATTAAACCAGAAACTTGCGGTGATGTTTCACCACTTAAATTATCATAAACACCTTTGACAGAACCTGCAGCTTTGAAGCCTTCAAAATTGAATGGACGGGCAGTCTTAATGTTTACCGTGGCACCTATACCACCTTCTTGCATTTTTGCTGTCGGACTTTTATAAACATCAGCACCCGTGATGAGTTCTGCTGCTAACGTATCAAAACTAAATTCACGACCTGCGTTTTCTGTTGCCATTTGGCGGCCATTAACCGTAACCATATTAAACTGTGGGCCAAAACCGCGCACAGAAACGTATTGCCCTTCACCGCCGCTTCGATCGATTGAAACACCAGTGATACGCTGTAAAGACTCGGCAACATTTTGGTCTGGAAATTTACCTAAATCTTCAGCTGTAATACCGTCTGAAACATTTATAGCTTCTCTTTTGTTCAGCATTGATGCTTTCAAACTGCTACGAAAACTTGTTACGACAATAACTTCTGCTTCTTTTTCTTTCTCTTTTACACTGCTATCGGTTTGAGCAGCATAAACACTAGCATTAGTTAACGCACCTGCAACAGCTATAGCGATTGCCGTTCGCTTATTGAATTTTGAAATGTTCTTTGTAGACATATTGTTCCCCTTTATCTTTTTAGTATTTTATATTTATTATGTTTTCATACTTATTAAAGATTTATAGATCATTAAACCTATAAAGCTTATTTATCATATAAATACATTAATTGAACAAAAATATCAACTATTATTTAAATAGCCAACCAATGTACTTAAGGATTTTATTTGTATGTTATCCTCAAAAAACCAGACACATACATCTTTACTTATTAAAAATTCATAACAATTGAAATGCTAAAATGAAATCTGTATGCATACCTATCATATGAAATTAAGTATTATGAATAAAAATGATAATTGTCGACAAATATCGAATTAACTTTGTACTTTTTTTACTGCGTCTAACCATTTTCCATATAAATTATTGCGTTGCTTGTTGTCAATTTCAGGAGCAAAGCGTCTATCGCAATGCCACATCTTAGCCAATTCTTCTGTTGAACTAAAAACCCCTGCTTTTAGCCCGGCTAAATAGGCAACCCCCAACGCTGTAGTTTCAATTATTTCAGGACGGTCGACGGTTGCGCCAAGAATATTTGATAGAAAACCTAACAACCAATTATTGGCAACCATTCCGCCATCGACACGTATAAGTGTCGGTCTAATGCCATCTCTTTCCATTGCTTTTTGTAAATCTTTTGTTTGATAACAAACTGATTGTAATGCAGCAGTCACAATCTCATTGATGCCCGAATCACGCGTTAACCCTAAAATAGCTCCCCGTGCATTAGGATCCCAATAAGGAGCGCCTAATCCCGTAAATGCTGGTACTAAAAACACACCATGATCTAAAGGCATCTTTGCAGCAATAGATTCAGTTTCACTGGCATTACTAATCAACTTTAATCCATCACGTATCCATTGAATAGTTGCCCCTGCCATGAAAATACTCCCCTCGATTGCATAGGTAGTTTTTCCATTCAGTCGATAAGCAACCGTAGTTAACAATTTGTTCTCAGATTTTAAAACTTTATCGCCGGTATTCAACATTAAGAAACAACCTGTACCATAAGTACTTTTTGCCATTCCTTCATCAAAACATGCTTGACCAAATAACGCAGCCTGCTGATCGCCAGCCATCCCTAAAATTGGAATTTCAACACCAAACAATGAACTATCCGTATAACCAAAGTCATCTGATGAATCCATCACTTCAGGTAACATGGATTGTGGAATATTGAATAATTCAAGTAATTCTTTATCCCATTGTTGTGCGTGAATATCAAATATCATCGTTCTTGAAGCATTAGTGGCATCTGTTCGATGAACTTTGCCATTGGTAAGATGCCATAACAAAAAAGTATCGACAGTACCAAAAGCAAGCTCACCTCTTTCAGCCTTTTCTTTCGCGCCTGTCACATTTTCAAGTATCCAACGAATTTTAGTCGCCGAAAAATATGGGTCTAACAATAAACCTGTTTTGTCATTAATAAGGGTTTCAATATGAGGAGACTGAATTGACTCGCAATACTCTGAAGTGCGACGGTCCTGCCAAACAATTGCGTTATATAGTGTTTCACCCGTATTACGATCCCATACTAAAGTTGTTTCTCGCTGGTTAGTAACACCTATAGCAGCAATCTCTTTCGCAGGTACATTATTATCATTAAGTACTTTTCGACAAGTGTTGAGTACTGTTTTCCATATATCATTTGGATTATGTTCAACCCAACCATCCTGGGGAAAATGTTGATCAAACTCTTCTTGGGCTACAGCATGTATTTTACCTTGTTCAGTAAACAGTATGGCTCTTGAACTTGTTGTACCTTGATCTATGGATAATATGAATCTCGACATCGCTACTATTTATCTTACTTAATAAAAACATTCATTCGATAATGCACATTTATTTTAAAATTGGCAATCAATACTTTCACATTCGAACATTATGTTATAATAATTTGTTTTGGAAACTATCTAACATGTGGGATAATTTTATTATGTTTTAACTTTTAAATAATAGAGGTAGCCTTTATGGCGCTAAATCAACGCCAAACTGAACTCGCAGATCTAGTGCATGAGAAAGGCTTTATTACTATCGATGAACTGGTACAGCATTTTGGTGTTACGCCGCAAACGATTCGAAGAGACCTGAATTTATTGGCAGAATCAAGCGTTATTATTCGTCATCATGGTGGAGCAGAAAGTTCTTCAACCACTGAAAACAGTTCATACCAGGCACGTAAGATATTAAATTTAGAAGCAAAAGAAAGCATCGCTTGTGAGTTAGTAAAAATGATCCCTAACGGGGCTTCTTTATTTATTAATATCGGTACCACAACAGAGACTATAGCCCGCGCCTTGCTTAATCATAAAGCCTTAAATATTGTTACAAATAATATCCATGTCGCTACTATTTTGTCGGCTAAAGAAGACTTTAGCGTTATTATTGCTGCTGGCGAAGTTAGACACAGAGATGGCGGCATTATAGGCGAAGCGACTTGTGATTTCATGAATCAATTCCAAATGGATTTTGGTATTATTGGTATCAGTGGCATTAGCAATGATGGTTCTTTACTTGATTTTGATCTTAGAGAAGTTCGTGTTGCTCAAGCTATAATTAACAACTCAACTAATGTTTTACTTGCCGCGGATCAATCAAAATTTGGACGAAATGCAATGATAAAACAAGGTAACATTACTCAAATCAACCATTTATTTACTGATCAAAAACCTCCTGCAGCAATAGAAGAAATACTCTCTACTCATAATATAGCTACGCATATAATTTAACCAAGTCACTATTTCCTTATTAATGACTATCACTTCTGCATAAAAAACTAGCCAAATAACAATTGGCTAGCCTACATACTATGTAAAAAATCCCGAATCACTTTGTAAATCGAATATATTTAACTTGAAACGAACACAAACGAACATTACAATACGACATATCGAAAATCATACTTGTCAGACAAAATATATGAATAAAAAAAATGAAGTATTTGACGTTGTTGTTATTGGTGGTGGTATCAATGGTACGGGCGTAGCTGCAGATGCATCTGGCAGAGGATTGAAAGTAATCCTTTGCGAACAAAATGATCTTGCTTCTGCAACCTCTTCTAATAGCAGTAAACTCATTCATGGTGGATTACGTTATTTAGAACATTATGAATTTAGCCTTGTAAGAAAAGCCCTAACAGAACGTGAGGTTTTACTCAAAAATGCGCCACACATCATTAAACCACTTACCTTTAGATTACCTCATCAACGCCATTTAAGACCTTCATGGCTCATTAGAGCAGGTTTATTCCTTTACGATAACTTAGCAAAGCGTACAACATTGGCAGCATCTAAAAGTATTCGATTCAACACAGACAGTCCACTTGTTAACACGATTAAAAAGGGATTTGAGTATTCAGATGGATGGGTAGATGATGCTCGATTAGTGATATTAAATGCTATTGCAGCTCAAGAAAAAGGAGCCACAATTAAAACGCAAACTAAATGCATTAAAGCTGTGCGTCAAAATAGTATGTGGGTTATTACATTAGAAGACACGTTAACAGGTAACATCAGCATTATAAAAGCTCGTAGTGTGGTTAACGCAGCAGGCCCTTGGGTTGCAAATTTTTTTTCAGAAGCATTAAGTCTTAAATCACCACAAAATATTCGCTTAGTCAAAGGTAGCCACATAGTAGTTCCTCGTATACACGATCAGCCAGAAGCTTACATGTTGCAAAATGCTGATCAACGTATCGTTTTTATTATTCCCTTCGAAGAGGATTTCTCTCTCATTGGTACCACGGATGTTGAACATATTGGTGCACCTTCTGCTGTTAAAATATCAGAAGATGAAATTGAGTACTTATTGAATATTACCAATGATTATTTTAAGCAAAAAATATCTAAAGACGATATTGTTACTACTTATTCTGGTGTTAGACCATTACTGGATGATGAGTCTGTAAATGCGCAAGCAGTTACTCGAGATTATACATTAGAGTTAGAAGATGTTGATGGGCAAGCGCCTATTTTATCTATTTTTGGCGGAAAAATAACAACCTATAGAAAATTAGCAGAAGCTGCAGTAGACAAAATAAATCCATATTTCAATAAAAAAGGAGGGCAATGGACAGCTAATGCTTCTTTACCAGGCGGTGACTTCTCTAATATTCAAACGTTTACAAAATCGATTGAAAATCAATACCCATGGTTACCGGAAAAACTTCGAACTCGTTTAATTCGCAGTTACGGCACACGTATTTTTGTTTTGCTGCATAACATGAACAATATTGAATCCTTAGGGGACTCTTTTGGTGCTGACTTATATGAAGCGGAAATAAACTATTTAATTGAGAAAGAATGGGCGATTGAAATAGAAGATATTATTTGGAGAAGAACAAAAAGAGGGCTATTTTTATCAACAGAAAAAATAGAAAATATAGAAGTGTTTTTATCTAAACACCCTGCACTGTTAAGACGTAAATCGTCTAAATTAACCAAGGCTGCATGAAAAGCGTTGAATTAAATTTTGGCTACTGGCTAGACTCTAGTAGCTAATCTATCACCACATATTAAATCTCATAATATCTAGGTTTATAAACGTATGATTTAATGACCCAACCTATCGATTCTACGTTAATCATTGTTGCACAATAAAAACACAAAAAACCATATTATCATTATGTTACAGTTAAAATTATGAATAATAAGAATTCGACAAATAATAGTTGCAATCGCCGTTACTTTTAATTATCTTATAAATAAGACTTAAAAAGAAAGTTGTAGTTTTAAATATTGTGTTACCTTGGCCATTAGCTACATAAAAATCATAGATTTATTGTAACTTTTAGTAGGTTTTCTCCTATTTATAGTCAGTAACTTAACTCAAATACAAAATAACGACATTAGCTGCAACTGGCAGTTGAAATAACGTAATTGTTTGGAAAAATAACATGAATAATTTGGAATTTACTCATCGTCGTAAAAACCCACTAACGGGTGCTTGGGTTTTAGTTTCTCCTCATAGAAACAATCGTCCTTGGTTGGGAGCAACCGAAGATGAATCGATGATTGAATTACCTGTATACGATGAAAATTGTCCATTGTGCCCAGGTAATGAACGAGCAAAAAATGCTGTCACGCCTCATTATCAAAAAACTTATGCATTTGTTAATGACTTTGGCGCTTTAACTGAAAGCTCTGATGAAACAGCCATGATAAACGATGAACAACATCCTTTATTTGAAGCCAATGTTGCGAATGGTGAATGCCGAGTGGTTTGCTTTTCTCCAGATCATAATAAATCACTCCCTGAATTATCTATTACTGAAATTGAAGCAGTTGTTAATACTTGGCAATCAAATTATGTGGAATTGTCAAAGAAATATGCCTGCGTCAATATCTTTGAAAATAAAGGCGCAATAATGGGTTGTTCACAGCCTCATCCACATGGACAGATATGGGCACATGAACACTTATCAACTGAAATAGAACAAGAAAATAATCAGCAACTTGCCTACCTTAAAGCATACGGAACATCCTTACTCGCTGATTATGTTGAACATGAACGTTCAAAGCAGGAACGAGTTGTTGTAGAAAATGAACATTGGTTAGCGGTCGTACCTTTTTGGGCCGCTTGGCCATTTGAAACGTTATTAATAGCAAAAGATGATGTCCAACATTTTGGACAGTTAAATAGTATACAGAAAAACAGTTTAGGTCAGGCATTACAAGAACTAACGATTCGTTACGATAATGTTTTTAATTGTAGCTTTCCTTATTCAATGGGATGGCATAATGCACCTAAAAATAAAAATAAAAATAACAATGACAATGACAATGACAATGACAATAGTCATTGGCGATTACACGCCCATTTTTACCCACCTTTATTGCGCTCTGCTTCGGTAAAAAAACATATGGTTGGCTATGAAATGCTTGCAGAAAGTCAACGTGATTTAACCGCAGAAACAGCGGCTAAAATACTACGCTCCGCTAGTAAAATTCACTATAAAA
Organism: Alteromonadaceae bacterium; assembly: GCA_041890515.1. Lineage (GTDB taxonomy): Bacteria > Pseudomonadota > Gammaproteobacteria > Enterobacterales > Alteromonadaceae > Colwellia_A. The sequence goes on along the minus strand of JASDWX010000048.1, from coordinate 14,516 downwards.
AGGATCAGGCAAATGACAAATGATATTTTCAAGAATACATTTGAAGAAATTTATCAAATGCCGGCTCAAGCCATTTCGTGTGCACCTGGACGTGTTAATTTAATCGGTGAATTTACAGATTACAATAATGGTTTTGTTTTACCCTGTGCCTTAGCGTTTGCTACTCGTATACTTTTTAGAAAACGTAATGATAATAAGGTTATTGTACATTCTTTACATTATCCAGATGAGCATGACGAATTTAGTATCGATGGTGAAATTAGCCATGGAGAATCACAGTGGGGGAATTATATACGCGCTGTAGCTTTCGTTTTCAAACGCCAAGGGCATCAATTATGTGGTGTTGACTTATTAATCGACAGCGACGTTCCACAAGGGAGTGGTTTGTCTTCTTCCGCCGCTTTAGAAGTAGCAGTAGGTGGTGTTTTCAACCAACTCAATCAACTCAATTTATCTGGCCAAACGATCGCCTTATTGGGTCAAGAAGCGGAAAACGATTTCATGGATTGCCAATGCGGAATTATGGATCAATTGGTTTCTGCTAACGGCAAAAAAGATCATGCTTTACTGATTGACTGTCAAAGCTTATTGACAGAATCCGTTAATATTCCAGATGATTTGTCTATTGTCATTGTTAATTCAAATTATCCCCGCAAACTTGTCGACAGCGAATATAACCAGCGCCGAATCGACTGTGAACAAGCGGCTGATAAAATGTCAGTAACCAGTTTACGTGACGCTAACATTGATGCGTTAGACGCTGCTCGATCTGTGATGACAGAAAATGAATATAAACGCGCTCATCATGTGATCACTGAAAATATTCGTGTATTAAACGCAGCGGAAGCATTAAAGAATAATGATATGAAAAGCCTGCGACAATTGATGACAGATTCCCATCAATCTTTAAAAAATGATTTTGAAGTAACAGTTCCTGAAACAGATGGTTTAGTAGAAATATGCCAGTCTGCATTAGGTCTAGAAGGTGCGGTTCGAATGACCGGCGGAGGTTTTGGCGGAGCCATTGTATGTTTATGTCGCCATGATGATATCGCTAAAATTCAAGATGCCGTAGAAGCACACTACTATTCTCGTTTCAATATTCATGCTTCGATTTATGTAGGTAAAGCAGGTGATGGTTTACAAGTGAATCTTTTTGAATAGCCTCTTATGAACTAACATTGAGACAATAATTCAAATTTTCAATAAAAATAAAACTGAGCAAAATTGAAGATATTATAAATGGTATTATTTTAGATAAGTCTTATCTACCATTAATGCTTAAAGGGCAAAAATGCAACAAACTACAGATATTAAACACATTAACTTTGGCATTATTGGATGCGGTGAAATTGCACATATATTTGCCCATGGCGTAAAAAAAATAGACAACTGTACTATTCTCGCAGGAGCTTCACTTACCCCAGAGAAAGCTGAACGTTTTACTAAAACGCATCACATAGAGCGCTCGTATAACGATTACCATGCCTTAGTCAATGATAAAGACATTGATGCAGTTTATATTGCCACCACACATAACTTTCATTTTGAAAATATCAAACTTTGTTTAGAGCATGGAAAAGATGTACTTTGTGAAAAACCTTTTACGGTTAACGCTAAACAAGCTCAAACATTAATAACGTTAGCTAATAAAAATAATTGCTTCATGATGGAGTGTGTATGGACCCGATTTCTCCCTGCCATTTCACATTTAAGCCATTTATTAGCACACAATATTATTGGTGAAGTACACACCGTTAAAGCAAGTTTTAATATCAGTGGTGATTTTCCTAAAGAACATCGTTTACGTAATAAAGATCTTGCTGGTGGTGCCCTGCTCGATCTTGGTATCTATCCATTAACCCTAGCAGCTATTGTATTTAGTGAAACGCCGAGTCGTATACAAAGTTCTGCTGTAATGAGCGATAGTGGCGTTGATGAGAGCTCATGTTACCTACTTGAATACGGAGAGAAACAACGTGCTATTTTATCTGCTTCTTTTATTGAAAATGCCCCTACCGAAGGTATCATAAGCGGTAGCTTAGGTTACATCCGTATTCCGGATTTTTTGGGCGCTCAAGCATTACATTTACATCTCAATAATCACCCGATGAAAGTGCTGGCTTTCCCTTTTGATGAAAATGAAAACTTCACCTTTGAAATATCACACGCCATTGAATGTATACGTGAAAATAAAAAGCAAAGTGATGTTTTTCCGCTTGATAAAACCGTGGCTATGATGACCTTAATGGATACGATACGCGACCAATGGGGTCTTAAATATCCAAATGAATAGCGTTATTTATACAATTTATTATCAACAACTTTATAACTAAACAACGGCTAAAAACGTTCAAAATTTAATAATAACTATAAAAGAGAATGGACTAATCATGCAAATAAAACACAAGAAGCCACTGCTGTATAGCGCAATACTGAGTAGCTTCTTTCAGCTAATATCGACAGTAAATGCTACGCCAATAATTAATGATAAATCACATAAAACGACTGAACTCATACCAGAGCAATTACATAGTTTACTTCCTGCTGATGTTGTTCCTGAACTTGCAGAAAAAGGTAACTATGATGTCGGTGTGAGAACAATAGAAATTATTAACCCTGCACAATTTAACCCTTCTACACAAGCAAGCGAAGATAGAAAGCTTACTGTAGAAGTTTGGTATCCAAGTAATGGAAATATCAAAAATATAAAAACCAGCTATGAAGATGAAACGCGATCGGGTATAAAATTTTCTATACAAGCAGATGCTTTTCGTGATGCTCCCGTTTATATTGCAGAGAGCGGTAGCAAATTCCCACTGGTTGTTATTTCACATGGTTATACCGGTTACCGAACCATCATGTATTATTTAGCAGAGCATTTAGCATCGAATGGATATGTTGTTGCCGCGAT
>JASDWX010000048.1:0-11592 GCA_041890515.1 Alteromonadaceae bacterium | reverse complement strand
GCCCTTTTTCTGGATTTTTCAGTACTTTACTTAATCGCTCTCGTGATCAGCAATTCACATTAAATCATCTTACTTCAAGTAAAAACTTTGCTTCTGCAGCTATTGATGAAAATAAAGCCGGACTGATTGGTTATTCTATGGGTGGATTTGGGGCGGTCAATACGATTGGTGGTTGTTATAACTTTACTTCAGCGACGACATCAGCATTTACAGGTTTAAAAGATCCCGAACAAGTACAAAAAGTCATGTCTTTATTAAATAGTTGTGCTGGTGGTCAATATGAAAATGTTAATGTTGACAAGAAATGGCAGGCTGTTGTTGCCCTCGCTCCATGGGGCGGACAACACAATCTATTTAAGCAAGAAGCGATGGAAAAAATGAATACTCCAATTTTATATGTTGGTGGATCATTAGATGATGTATCAGGTTATGACGGGATTAAATCACTTTATGAAAAAACAGGCAGTAAAAATAAATATTTACTGACCTATCAAAATGCACGACATAATATAGCGCCTCACCCTGCTCCATCTGTTTCTAAAGTGAGTGAAATAGACATTGGCCATTACCATGACTCCTCGTGGGATAGTGTTGTATTAAATAACACCAATAAGCATTTCACACTCGCGATGATGGATTGTCATTTAAAACAGCAAGTAGATAAGTGCGAATACCTTGATTTATCTCAAAGTTCTAATCAGGTCGCTCTTGATGGAAAAACACCTGAACCTTGGAAAGGATTTGACCACCGTTACTCTACAGGCATGAATTGGCATATGACTAAATAATTTTATTAGCCAAATTATGGCAAGGTCACAAAACCTTGGTTACGAATATTGTACCCAAAAAATTAAAAAGGTTTTGTTCCTTTTTAATAGCTTAAATTTATAGAAATTTTTTGAAGGGGTTAAATAACAAAGGGCTGCATTAATTGCAGCCCTTTTAATATTTCTATGAAAGTAATACCTGAAATTTCACATGGATGTTGCGACTGAATAAATTTTAAAATCTAATAAACGTCGAGATAAGCTATGTTAAACGCAGGTAACATGATTAAAGATGTTTTGTCTATCGACGCTGTAAAACCATTGCCATTCAATAATGTTACGTTAGTCTCATTAACTTTATGTTCAAGGTTTTTACTTGAGAAATTAGCAGTCACCAATATTTTTTCATTCTGATATCGACGAATATAGGTAGGGCTGCCATCAGGCGTTAATAATTCAGAGCTATACGCCATATGTAAACGTTTATCACCTTGAGTTACTCAAGGTGGTTTGTTATGAGTTTTCTGAAGAAATTTCTCCCAATGTCACTACATCTGGATACTGATCCATTAATGCACGAATATCTTCCATAAACTCAATTTTTCGGGCTGAGTATTGTTGTAATAATGATATTGAAATGCATAAGGATTATCGTCACTAAAACCTCTACCTTGACGGTCTTCAATTGCCTTTGAAGGATCATCACGTAATAGTTTATCGTGGTAACAAAAATTAATTGCGTCTAAACGGAATCCATCCACACCCAGATCTAACCAAAATTTTACATTGTTTAATACAGCTTTTCTTACAGCTTCATTGTTAAAATTCAAATCAGGTTGAGAGATCAAAAATTTATGTAAATAATATTGTTGGCGACGAGGTTCCCATTGCTATGCTCCACCACCAAAAATAGATAGCCAATTGTTTGGAGAAGTAGCGTCTTCATTAGCATCAGCCCATACATACCAATCAACTTTATCGTTATTTGCATCATGCCAAGTATGGTTTTAAAATCAATGCATAATGTGCATGACTATATATGGTTCATCCCCCTTTTTAAAACCCCAGAAATCACGGCATGTATGAATTGGCATTGAGCAATAGAGCATCATCAATCACACAAATAGTTGCATAATGAAAGAATCAACATATTGTGTATGTGTTTTTTTGTATTGATAAATCGATTATGAATTGATGGCTAAAGTTTAAAAAGAAAGACCACCACCATTCTTTGAATGCGTTTTTGATTATTTTTTAGTGAACAATTTTCACCTTAACTAAATATGAAATAAAGGCAATAACGATATATATTTAACGCTGCAGATGAATGACTAACACAAGTGGGATAGCATTAAGTAAGTGAGTAAGAAGTACTGAATAAATGCGGTGAAGATAACCTAACAAACAGCTTTCCTTCAAACTGGATATTAGGTTCGCTCTTAAATCGGCTTGTTTAAAAGCCGTTTGAATCTAAAGTTGCGTTGCTAAAACCAAACCTTGTTTGATAGCACGTTTAGCATCAAGTTCTGCTGCGACATCGGCACCACCAATTAAGTGATATGGCTTATTCAAACCTTCCAATAGCTCTCTTGCCGGATCTTGTCCTGCACAAATAATGACATTATCAACCTCTAATACTTGCTTCTCTCCACCAATACTTAAATGTAAACCTGCATCATCAATTTTGTGATATTCACAAGAAGCAATCATCTTAACGTTTTTATTTTTAAGGCCTAGACGATGTATCCAACCGGTAGTTTTACCTAAACCTGCGCCGACTTTAGTATCTTTACGTTGAAGTAAGAAAACCTCACGAGCTGGTGCAGATACTTGTGCTTCCATGCCTTCAATACCGGCACGTGCGTTAAGTGTCATATCAACACCCCATTCTTTCATATAAGCTTCAATATTCTGACTTGTTCCTTCACCTGCATGTACTAAATACTCAGAAACGTCGAAGCCAATACCACCAGCGCCAATAACAGCCACTTTTTTACCAACATGCTTTTTATGTCTAAGTACATCAATGTAATTTAATACTTTAGCGTGCTCAATACCTTCAATGGGTGGTGTGCGGGGGGTTATACCTGTAGCAATCACTATTTCGTCAAAGTCACTCGCGTTTAACTGATCTACTGTGACTTTCGTGTTTAATTTAACGGTTACACCCGTTAACTCAAGTTGGCGAGAAAAATAACGAATGGTTTCAGAGAACTCTTCTTTTCCCGGTACTTGCTTGGCTATATTGAATTGTCCGCCAACTTCGTGTGCGCCATCAAAAAGTGTGACTTCATGGCCAGCTTCAGCAAGGGCCGTTGAAGCAGATAATCCAGCAGGACCCGCGCCAACGACTGCAATTTTTTTCACTGTTTTCGTTGGAATAATATTTATTTCTGTTTCAAAACAAGCACGGGGATTAACTAAACAACTCGCCATTTCACCCAGAAAGACATGGTCTAGACACGCTTGATTACACCCAATACACGTGTTTATTTCATCGCTTCGACCTTCAGCCGCTTTATTTACAAACTCGGCATCCGCTAAAAAAGGACGTGCCATTGAAATCATATCGGCATCGCCATTTTGCAATACCTCTTCAGCAACTTCTGGTGTGTTGATTCGATTTGAAGTGATCACAGGGATGTTAAAATGTTCTTTATATTTGGCCGTTACCCAAGTAAAGGCTGCACGTGGTACTTTAGTTTGGATAGTAGGGATACGCGCTTCATGCCAGCCAATGCCCGTATTAATAATAGTGGCACCCGCTTTTTCAATGGCTTGTCCAAATTGTACAGCTTCTTCAAAAGTACTACCGCCTTCAACAAGGTCCATCATAGACAAGCGGAATATAATAATAAACTTTTCACCAACCGCTTCGCGGATACGACGAACGACATCAACACCAAATCGTATGCGGTTTTCATATGCTCCGCCCCACTCATCATCACGTTGATTCGTTCTTAAAGCTGTAAATTGATTAATAAAATAGCCTTCAGAGCCCATCACTTCTACACCGTCATAATGCGCTTTTTGAGCTTTGACCGCGAGGTCTATAAAACCAAGCAGTTCTTCTTCTATCATTTCAGCGGTAGCAGCTTCAGGCTTAGCGGGATTAATTGGTGCTTGAATAGCCGATGGTGCAATAGGACTTTTATTATAAGCATAACGACCCGTATGCAGTATTTGCATACAAATCTTACCATCATACTTATGTACCTCGTCGGTAATCGCTCGATGTTTTGCAATATCTTCTGCCGTTTCGATCATCTTAGTATGGTGGTGAGTAGCACCACGTTTCGTTGGACCATAGCCACCCGTAACAATAAGCCCACATCCACCTTTAGCCCGCTCACCGAAAAATGCCGCCATACGTTCTGTGCCCTCGGGATGCTCTTCTAACCCTGTATGCATTGACCCCATTAAGATTCGATTTTTTAGTGTCGTGAAACCAAGGTCAAGTGGTTCAAACAGTCTTGAAAATTGTTGTTGAGACATTGTTTACTCTCTTTAAATAGCGTGTGTGAAGTTCTAGAGATTTCACTGGTTATGTTAAAAAATAGGGTATTAAAACGTATACTCATCAAACTAAAGTTGACACTGTCAAGTTTGAGTATATAAAAGATACACCTTGAATATATAAGTGTCAAGATTGAGTGATAGTCTAATAGTATTTTAGTAGTTATTAGCTGAAAAAGTAAAACCTGAAACATTAAATTAGTAATAAAGATAAAGCGTTCTCAGTGCTAAATACTTAAAGATGAATCACCGAATACAGTATTGAAATAATTTTAGAAAATATACTGAGTTTTAAAAAGATAATATTCCACATTAATAAAAGTAACTGAGCTATGAAATTTAAAAGTCCCTGTGTTATATGTGATAAAAAAGATGTCTGTTCGAATAGGCATTATTCGATTCTTTATAATGAACTCATATAAGAGAAAAATGTAATATTCCCTTTATTGCCCCTTTAAAATTAAAGAACCTGATGCAACAGATAAACACGGTTAATCGTGATTCGTTTACCTGTTAGGTACATTTAGCCCATTATCTTGCCAATACAAATGCAAATAGCAGCCTTTACCTGCTAAAGTTAATTGATATGTAATTTCCGCCCTTTCTAAAAAATCTTGTTCCACAAGTCCTTTTTCTATTAAAAAGTCGAACATGCTATTTGAGAGTTCGCCCATTTTTGCTTTAGCACTTATTTCTATTTTAGTAGCTACTCCTTTTATAGAATTAATAGCGTATAGCGCACGAAGGATTGCAGCTTCTTTATCGCCTATGCTTGCTATACGTCCTTGATATGCTGGAAATTGTTTTGTTGGATATTTACCGTATACACTCTTATACAAGGCTTGCATAGCTTGAATATCATCGTCTTTATTATCAGTCAATTTAAAGATATGAAAAACACCCGTTTCTTTACTGAGGTAATCGACTTTGGCTAAAAAAATAGGTAATTCACATCTTTGAGCAACATGGTAAAACCCAGTTTTCCATTTGGCTACTCCCCCTCGTGTACCTTCAGGGGTAAATAAGAAAAATACTCGTTTGCCTTTTTGTGTGTCAATAAACTGCTTAATTTGTTCAACCTGGCCTAATCCTGTCGCTGAACGGTCGATAGGCATAGCGCCAAGAGACATAAGCCAACGCCCTAAAATGGGCACTCGGCACATACTGTCTTTAATAGAAAAATAAATTTTTACATCTTGTAATATAGCTGCGCCGAGTGCGTAAACAAAATCCCAATTTGAAGTGTGCGGCGCTGCAATGGTTATACCGGCTCCTTCAGGAGTGACTTTACATAGTTTCCAGCCCGAAACTTTAAACCAAAGGCTAAAAAGGAACTTTAAAATGTATTTACTAAAAATACCGTCAAAGATGGTTTTTTCACGGATACGGAGAATTTTTTTAGGCATAAGTAGATGGATGACATAAATATTAATGAGTAATCCCTCATAATACCATATGCGCAGAAATTTTTAGTGTTGGAGATAAAAATAAGGCTTTCTTTATTGTTTTTTTTCATAAGCACAGATCAATTTTTAAAGGAATTATTGTTAGTTGAATGTGAATATTGTTCTATAGTTTATTGACTATAAACGGTGAAAATTTCCTTCCCTATATCCGCAATAGTTTTATTACGCTGGTCAAATGATATTTTGGTCTGCGTTAAATAAATACTGATAATTAAAGGTGTTTTTTTATCAGACCAAACAACGGCTGTAATCGCTCTAGATCCAAAACCTCCAGAGCCTGAGCGGTCAGCAATCGACCACAGTTCAGGAAGTACTGATCGTAATAAACTACCGGTGACTCTGTTATCCATCATCCATTTTTTTAATTGTTCTTTTGATAGCGTTGATAATACATCACCAAATAATAGTGTATGCAAACTTTTAACTATTGCATTAGGCGTTGTAGTATCTCTCTCATCTCCATCGATTGCTTCATTTAAATAAGGTTCTATTCGATCCAAACGGGTAACATCATCACCGATAGAGCGTAAAAACTGAGTTAACGCTTCTGGCCCTTTTATCCCCTTAAGCACTATATTGGTCGCAGTATTATCACTCATGATCATGGCGGCTGAGCAAGCTTCTTTTAAAGTCACTTTCTCTCCAACACGCTGTTCAGTTATTGGCGACCAAGTAACAAGTGATTTTTTCGTAATAACTGTAGAATTATCAAGAGATTGAATTCCATTTTCCACATCAGAAAGTAACTTTGCACACGCTAAGGTTTTAAATGTACTCATTAATGGAAACCTTAAATTTCCATTGTAATTCCATAGGTCATTAGCGGTTACATCATAAATAGACACGCCAATACGACCACCTATTTTACGTTCTTGTTCATCAATTACTTTTGATATCGTATTAGCTTGCACACTAAAGACAAAACCACTATTAAGAATCAAAAATATCAAAAAATAACGGTAATCATTAATGACGTTTTTAATATTCAATTTCATAACAAATATCACACTCTTTTTTTATGAGGAAAGTTAATCATTTAACGCAAAAAATCAAGGCGAATAAATAACCCTGTTTATTACATTGAATCACCACGTATGTTTGGTGGAGATCAGTATATTTTAGAATTTTTTAGATCAATGTTCAAATTCTGATGAAATATGGCAAAATTTTGCGCTATTTCAATTATTTTTTGCATGAGTGCTTTACCAATCCCATTGACTGGGATCTTAAGCTGACATAAAAATTGTGTATGTAACCATCACTTTGGATATCGACGTAACAGACAATTTACCCCTCTGTAATACCGATAAACGAAAAAAATCGTCAAAACAGAAGAGGCACTGTCGAGGTAATTGTTATAATACATCATAGTTTTTGAATTAAGTAATTTGGCCAAACTTGCCCAATTGATAATCGGTTATTGCTTGGCGCAGTTCTTTTTCAGTGTTCATCACAAACGGCCCCATATGAACAATTTTTTCGTTAATGCGATTACCGACTAAAATCAATGCTCCTGCACCATTATCATCAGCAGTCATCGATATTGCTTGTTGTGCATCAACAATAGCCATTTGTCCTGTATTTAAACGAGGGGAGATAAAACTACCGGTGTGAACATATACTAATACTTGTTCAGCCCCAGACAAATCCAACTCAGCTTTAGCGTTATTATCAAGTGTCATATCTGCTATTGCCCCATTAGCTGCCAACCCCGTTAACGGTGATGAATCAGTGTTGCCACCAAATGTCCAATGGCCTGCAAGTAATTTTAGGCTTGCACCTGTTTCTTTCGTTAATACAGGTAAACGGGTAGAATCCTGGTATCGCGCTGGACGTAACTTATCTTTTGCTGGCATGTTCAACCATATTTGAAAACCATGCATACTTTCATCTTCATCCACCATGGGCATTTCGGAATGCACTACGCCATAACCCGTACTCATCCATTGCACATTACCAGGTGTAATCATCGCTTTATTGCCGAGTTGATCTTGGTGTTCAAAACTTCCTTTTATCATATAAGTGAATGTCTCAATACCACGATGAGGGTGAGCAGGAAAACCGCCCATAAAATCACTTTTTTGATCAGACTTTAATTCATCAAACATTAAATATGGGTCAAAATATTTCCCGGTAAAGTCAGCAATGCGTGAAATTTTCACACCATCACCATCTTGAGTTGGTTGTGAATCAAATGTATTCAATACAATCATTTTTTTCTCCTAAGTAACTTGAATTATGCACCGATTAGCTCTCTATTATGAGGTACTGACCAATCTTGCTTATGACCTATTGGTACGATGCCATAAGTGTTAATCGACTGATGACTCGCATAATAATGCCGTTTGATATGAGCCATGTTTACCGTTTTTGCAATGTTTGGCATTTGATATAATTCCAACATGTAATGGTAAAGATTATTATATTCTTTGATCAACTTCAGATTACATTTGAAATGCGTATGATAAACAGAGTCAAAACGAACTAACGTTGGCCACAAACGCCAATCAGCTTCAGTCAGCTTGTTACCGGTTAAATAACGCTGCGTAGCAAGTTTGTTATCAAGTTGCTGTAATACATTAAATAATTTTTTTACATTGTCGTCATAAGCTTCTTGCGTACTGGCAAAACCAGATTTGTATACACCATTATTAATATTGTGATAAACCAATTCATTTACTTCATCGATTTCTGCTTTTAAAGACTCAGGATAATAATCAACAGCATTATCCGTTAACTCGTTAAAGGCAGAGTTAAACATGCGGATAATTTCTGACGATTCATTATTAACAATAACATTTAATTTTTTATCCCATAGCACAGGAACAGTAATCGGTCCTGTGTAGTCAGGGGCCTTTTCATAGTATCTCTCCAACATAAAGTCACTGGAATAGAGCGTATCCCCCGTTGTGCCATAAAGGTCTGCAGATGTTTCATCATGCCCAAAGCTCCAACCATTTTCTAGCATATCAGGATGGACCACACTTACCGTGATGAAACTTTCCAGCCCCTTGAGTTGACGAAAAATTAAAGTACGATGTGCCCATGGACACGCTAATGATACATAAAGATGATATCGCCCTGTTTCTGCTGTAAATCCAGAACTGCCCGATGCCCCTGCACTACCATCAGCAGTGATCCAGTTCCTAAATTGTGAATCTTTACGACGATACTCACCGTCTTTAATACTACTTTTCCAATTACTTTTTACTTTAGTCATGGCGATTTACTCCACTGTATTTTGGCCAATTAAGACAATTTTTTCTTTAATAAGTTGTCTACAGAAAACTTACCTGCACCGCTAATCACCAGAGAAACAGATATGGCAAGTAAGGCTAATCCAAACTCATAGCCGTTGGCACTCATAAATAAACCATTAACAAAGTGAACACTATAAATAGCAACCAACATAGTTACTGCTAGCACTAATGCTGCCGGACGAACCATTAAGCCGATTAATAATGCAATACCACCAAAAAATTCTGCGCTACCTGCTATTAATGCCATTTGATAGCCTGGCTCAAGACCAATCGATGCCATCCATTGACCTGTTCCCTCTAGACCATAACCGCCAAACCAAGCAAAGAGTTTTTGGGCTCCATGTGCGATAAAGATAATGGCTGCAGGGATCCTAAGTGCTAAAGCATCGAAGCCCGCATTTGTTGAAAGTATTTTGTTTAAGTTAGACATAGTTTTATTCCTGAATATTCATTGTATTTGATTGTTGAAGCCATTATATTTAATGACATCTACAATTAATAACGGTAATAATTGAACTATTAGTTCAGTTTATTTGAAGTAATGATTTCACCTATAACACTTGACGCTTTAAAAGTACTGGACGCAATAGAGCGTAAGAAAAGCTTTGCCGCTGCAGCAGAAGAACTATTCCGCGTTCCTTCAGCAATTTCCTACACCATTAATAAACTTGAAGATGATTTAGCAATTGCGTTATTTGATCGCAGCAAGCGTAAAGCTGAATTAACACCAGTAGGAATAATGATTGTTGAACAAGGACGATTAATCTTAGCCGCCACTGATGAACTTACTCATATGGCTAAACAGTCTGCCAGTGGCTGGGAGCTTGAATTAAGAATTTGTATAGATTCAATTTTGAAATTCACACCATTTTATTCACTTATCGCCCTGTTTCAAAAAGCCTATCCTTGGATTGATATTCGCTTAACTGAAGAAGTTTTTGGTGGAACTTGGGATGCGTTAAATAGTGGTCGTTGTGATCTAATGATAGGTGGAGAGGGAGATACCTCAGGAAGTGAATTTACTTCTCGTAATATTGGCTCAATTGATTTCATATTCGCAGTTAATGCATCTCACCCTTTGTGTAAAGAGCAACAACCTCTTACCAATTCAATGATAAAGAAATATCCATCTATTGTCGTTGCTGATAGTTCTCGTGATCTACCGACTCGATCTGCGGGTTTACTCGATGGACAGGCTAGGATAACGGTACCTAATATTGAAAAAAAGATTGAAGCCCACTGCCACGGAATCGGCGTTGGCTATTTACCTGCTCACCGTATCAGCACTGAATTAAACACTGGAGAGTTAGTTGCCTTATCATTAAAAGGTCATGAAAACAGACAACATGATTTATACATCGCTTGGGAGAAAAATAATAAAGGTAAAGCGCTTGCTTGGTTTGTTAACAAACTTCAACTAATGGAAATGAAGGCGTTATTAGATTAAATATCTTAAAAAGTATGACAAATAGCACAGTATTTTTATTGGGTTAACGTGTATCTAACTCACATAGCGCAGAGACTTATAAATAAAATTACATTTGACTAGAAAACATTTACGGTAAAAAAGTGGTGTAGTCACCTCACAACCCTCCCTTAATATATGTCTTCTCCCAAACAGTTATGATTAAGGGAATATTAAAATGCTACATAAAATAGAGCTTAATAAAAGAAGTTTCAATATCTAGCTATACAAAAAAGCCTTTAGTTGAAAAGACAATGCAACAGCTGGCTCGTTTAACAATGAGAATGCATTCAGTATTTCAAAAAGCTCATTCAATTGGATTAGCGAAAGTGTTAAAGACCACTCAACATGTTCAATATGAAAATTTTCATTCAGTGGGAGAGATTAACACCAGTAATTCTGCCATTATGAAAAGGGAATTATTAAATACTGTATCTCATCATAAATCGATTTTATTAGATTTTACAAACTTAACATATATCGACAGTTCAGGTATAGCAACACTCATTGAAAGCTTTAATATTACCGATACTTTTGGATTAAAACTTACCATCGTTGGCGCAAAATAATTACCGCTAAAATGCTAGAATTAACACAAATAGACAAAGTATTTACACTATTTGACTCTATTCAAGATGTAAAAATATAACCAACACTTTAATGTTAGCAAATCACAAAGCGGTTCGTTAGTAATGGGATGACTAACGAGCCGCTTATTTTAATGGTTTATTAAAAAAAATTTTTTATGAAGTGAATTTCTATTGAAATACTTCAATAGCGCACAAGGTTAAATCGTCACACAACTCGTCACTTTCGTTGAAGTTCGTTAATGCATCAGCCACATCATCAACCAGGCAATGTGGACACGCTTCCGCATCAATTAATACCTTTTCTAAACGTTCAAAACCAAATTCTTCCTGTTTGGTATTCCTGGTTTCGAGTACAACATCAGTATAAAGAAAGATAATATCGTGATGCTGCATCTGTACTTCATGATTACTCCATTCGTATTCTTTTAATACACCGATAGGGATATCTTGACCTTGATCAAGTCTTATCAAGGTCTCGCCTCGTTTGATAAAGCCGTAAGGATGACCGGCACACGCATAACATAAGGT
>JASDWX010000047.1:0-22763 GCA_041890515.1 Alteromonadaceae bacterium | reverse complement strand
TGAGAATCCTGCGGTTACAATTAATAATCATTACTTCTTCTGAATTGAGAGTAAGGCTTTTATTTCTTTTAATTCTTGTTGAAGTTCAAGAAGACTTGGTTGCTTTTGAGCTTTCTCAGCTCTGGCCGCTTGATGCTCTTCTTCCATAACATTGACCACTATACCTATAACCATATTTAAAAATGCAAAGGCAGTGAAGAAGATAAAGGTCAGATAAAATATCCAAGAGTAAGGATAGACTTCCATCGTCTCGTATTGAATATCAGTCCAATCTTCAAATGTCATAACCCTGAATAACGTAAGCATTGATATCGCTATATCGCCCCAAAGCTTAGGATTTATTTGGCTGAACATAAAACTGCCTATAGCTGCATATATATAAAAAATTATAAACATTAAAAGAACAACATAACCGAGTTGCGGCAAGGCTTTAATGAGAGAGTTTATTAGTATACGAAGTTCAGGTACTACAGATACCATTCGCAATACACGAAATATACGAACTAGACGAGCTAAGAGCGCCATTTCACTATTATCAATTGGTATAAGGCTTATCGCCACAACTAAGGTGTCAAATACATTCCATCCTTTTTTTAAAAAGGAGCGTTTATCATTATCAGCAATAAAGCGTATTGTTAATTCAATCAGAAAGAATATAGTGATAAAAACATCTAGAATATCTGTAAGTGAAACAGCGCTATCGGGTAAATTAAACGTTTTTGCACCAATTTCCAATGCTGAAATAATTATTACAGAGACAACAAGTAGTTCAAAAATCTTATTGTTTTTGAGGGTATTCATATTTATTTTAATGGCTTTATACATAGCTTTTATGTCAACATTTAAATTTAGGGCTGTAAATAAGAGAGGCATTATACTTAATTAGGATATAGTTTTCTTTAGAAAGTTATATCGAAATGTGACTAAAGATATTTTAAACAAAAAATTGATACACATGCTTATTCTTATTGGCTTTCCACCCACTCATGTCAACAAAAAAGCACTCAGATAAAGATCACGTGATGTACGAAACGATAGCTATTCACCCACTGAACTGGATTTATTATCTCTCATTCATATTTTTAACGGCGTTTATATTTTT
The DNA here is from genome assembly GCA_041890515.1 of Alteromonadaceae bacterium. Classification (GTDB taxonomy): domain Bacteria; phylum Pseudomonadota; class Gammaproteobacteria; order Enterobacterales; family Alteromonadaceae; genus Colwellia_A. Next base: position 21,661 of record JASDWX010000047.1, on the reverse strand, counting down.
GAATATGATGGTAGGAACTATATTAGAAGTGATGAGTGACGAACATGAAAACTATAGAGCTGAATAACATGGTGAAACGCGAGGAGGTGGGGAACCCGCTAGCCGAACAAAAATTTAAAAGCTAGAGAGTGAATTGGCTGAAATTAAAGCTATTCTCATAGGAAAAGTAAACCGTGAGCCATAATATTTATACAGTTTAACTAACACTTGTGGGATTTTATTAAAGAAGATGTTATAAAAGTAAAAATCTTATTTAATTCAAGCCTTACGGATGCAGATAATGATCGCTTTTAAGCGAATTATTTACCTTTTCTTTATTATTATCGCTCAAGCCTCACTTTGTGCGTCAGCGAGTTTAGCTGCTGAGAAAAGTGAAATTATTTATGATGGTGACGAGATAGAAAATAAGATTCTCTATCTTAAAGAGATAAAGGATCATCATGAAGCAGTAGATGATTCAATATCATTATTAAATCGTTCGGATTTAACTCCCCTCCAAACGATTAAAATCCTACAAATACAAGAAAAGCGTTATTATGACCTTAGTGAGTTTAGCTTTGCATTAATGACGGCTAAACGTGTGAAACTTTTAGCATCTAAAAATAATTTTAAAACAATTGAAGCTGAAGCTTATAAAAGTATTGGGATTTATCATTATTTAAAAGGTGAACCTAATCAGGCCGTTGCAGCTTATAAGAAGTCACTTTCCTTCTATTTGAATTCAACTAGAAAGCCTCTTACACTTGCCAATTTATACAATAATATTGGTTTAGCTTATATTCATCTTGGCGATATCCTCACCACCATAAAAAACTTCCAATTAGCAGAAACTATTTACCAAAAATTTGGCACTAAAGCTGATCAAATCGATATTCGGTATAATATAGCCGGTTTATATTTACGTTTGAAACGCTACGACATCGCGATAAAACATTATCTCGATGTGATTGAAGAGCTATCTACTACAGATGACAAATTAACGTTAGCTAAAGCTCGAGGAGAATTAGGGACCGCTTATAAATATTCAGGAGAACATAAAAAGGGGTTATTAATATTATTAAAAGCGATTGCATATTTTGAAAAAATGGGAAATAAATATTACACAGCAGCATTCAGCCATAATATAGCAGGGCTTTATAATATGATGAATCAGCCATTGAATGCGATGAAATATGCACGTACCGCAATAACTATTGGGAAAGCTGCTGACCATCAAAATGCCTATTCAGGTGGTTTATACGCGCTAGCTGAAGCTCAGTTTTCTTTAGGGTATGTTGAAAAAGCGCATAAGAACATCCTTTTATCTGATGTCGTGGCGCAAAAGAACAGTTACCAAGAACATATTAGCAATAATATGGCGTTACTAGCATTAATATTCTCAGCACAAAACAAACAAAGTGCGGCTTTAAAGACTCACCAAGAATATATAAAACGAATGCAAAAAATTGCTAATACTCAGTTAAATACTCAGTTAGCAACGTTTGAATCTGAAAAACTCAAAGAAGAAGTTAAACAACTCAAACAAAATAAAAAACTTCAACAATTGCAAGCAGAGCAAGCCGAACAACAACGTACTTTTAGTATGGCAGCCGCTGTCTTTATTGTTGTGTTAATTTTATTTGTATTAAATCGTAATATTGAGCGTCGTTCGAAGTTAAAGTTGTCAAAAAGAGTAAAAAACCGAACACAAGAATTAGAGTTGTTAACGAATGAACTCGTTAAGGCTAATGGGATTAAAAGCCAATTTTTAGCTAATATGAGTCATGAAATTAGGACCCCCTTAACATCCATTATTGGCCAATCTGAGGCTATTATAAACGGTGATATTGATAAAAAATACTTACAAAAAGAAGTCGAAATTATTCATGGGAACAGTTTACATTTATTAGAGTTAATTAATAATATTTTAGACTTAAGTACAGTTGAAGCCAATAAATTAGAATTAGAATTGGTAGAACAAGACTTACAAATTATTTTGCATGATCTGGCGAATCTCTTTAACAAATCAGCCAAAGCCAAAGGACTGCACTTTCAAATAACTCATACTTTGCCAAGCAGATTTTTACTCAGCATTGACGGTTTTCGTTTAAAACAAATTTTAATAAACCTCTGTTCTAATGCAATAAAATTTACCAGTAGAGGGTCAGTAACATTAAATGTGTCGGTAAACGATTCTGTATTAACCATGGCGGTAACTGACACAGGTATCGGCATGAGTGAAACACAATTACAGAAATTATTTACGAGCTTTACTCAAGGTGATAGTAGCATTAGTCGACGTTTTGGAGGTTCAGGTTTAGGATTATGTTTATCTGAACAATTAGCAAAATTAATGTTAGGAAATATATCAGTAACAAGTACTTTAAATCAAGGCAGCACTTTTACTTTAGTGATGCCATGTAAACAACTTGAACATAATCAGTTAGTCAATTTTACCCCAACAAATATTGTCGCATCATTAGCCACGGCATCGGCTAATGATAAGTTTACAGGGCAAATTGTGCTTGCTGACGACCATGATGATAATCGTCGCTTAATTGCTCGTTTGTTAACATCATTAGGTTTGGATGTGTTGTGCGCGAGTAATGGTCGAGAAGCGGTAGAGCTCTGTTTAGAGCATAAGACTAAGCTTATTCTTATGGATATTCAAATGCCTGAAATGGATGGAATTGAAGCATTTAAAGTCTTGAGGCAAAAAGGGTGTGTTCAACCCATTGTTGCGCTAACAGCCAATGCGATGTCTCATGAAATTGATAAATATTTAACACTTGGTTTTGATGGACATTTAAAGAAGCCCATTGAACGAAAGTTATTTGTTGCCACCATAGCCAAATATTATGGTGAAAAAGCAAACGTAGATGCTGCTGTAAATAATATCACCTCGGTTGCTATGTCTGATTTAGTGCTTGAGTTTAAATCAAACCTTGTATTAGAACAGCAAGATTTGATCCTTCATATTAAAAACAACGAATTAACAAAGCTTGCTGATCTTGCACATCGTATTGCAGGAGCGGCACAAATGTTTGGTTTTTCACTTGTTTCAGTGAGCGCGATAAAATTAGAAAAGCACATTAAAACTGACTCATCTGAACTTATCAGTGAATCAGCACAAAGTTTACTTAATGAAATAGACCACGTACTTTGGTAGCGATAGATCTTAAGCATTAACGCTCTTCTTGATATAAAAACACTCGTTTTATCGGTTGTGTAATATATTAGCAATCTTAAATGCAACTTCTAAAGACGGATAATATTTTCCTTTTTCAATAGCGACGATTGTCTGTCTCAATACTGAAACGGCATCTGTTAGTTTCTGTTGAGTCATTTATTGATGTTCAAATCGTAATGTACCAATATTATTGATAATAACTTTAGATATTTCAATAACCTTAGTGATAATAAATTAACTTCACCGATGAACACACAATCTCTGCAAATAAAATAAAACAATAATAAAATACATCATTTCATAGTTTTCAGCTAATTTTGGCATTGAAAAAGTAAAATGAGATAACACGGGGTATAAAATATAGAAAGTCACCAAAAAGCACCCTAAGACTAAAATCTGATATGCCGACTTAAAACGGAGGTTTAAGTCCAAATGAATCAGAAAGAAGGTACGAGTTAAGCGGCAAACTGTTGCCAATTTCAGTTGACTACTTCAGTATATAAGTAACCACAACTTCAAGTTTTAGAGACTTATAAAGCACTTTTAATGCGGCCATTTTTCTTTTTACCGCTAACATTTATTCCGCGAAGTCATGAAATATAAGTGTTCATCGTTAAGTCTTCACTTTTAATGAGGAGACAGGTTAAAAACTAATTTTTCTCATTAATATATCTTTAAACATCACCCAATCGCCAACCAAACTGTATATTGGATAGATAAACGTCGCCGGTCTATTCTTCTCAAAGATGACATGCCCGATCCAAGCAAATCCGTATCCAATAACGGGAATGAACCATAGTCCTTGCCAGAAAGCATTATTAATACAATAACCGATAAGGAATAATATGAGTGATGAGCCAATAAAATGTAACCGTCGACACATAACATTTTGATGTTGGCTCAAATAAAAGGGATAAAATTCTTTAAACGTTTTATATTTTTTTATTGTCATCACTTAATTCCTTCATGTTATGTTTCTAATTAACTTTACTCGTAATTATCTTTAAGCCGATGAGTATCATTGCCCCCCCTAGAATACGATCTATCCAATGCCCTAAACGTTGAAATTTGTCATTGATTGTTGGTTGAGACAATAATAGAACGACAGAAGAAAACCAAGCGAGTTGAATTGCCATCATCCAAAGTCCGAAAATAACTAAATGTAATAAAGGTAAATCAGGAGAAAGCACAACAGTAAAAAGTGCGACGAAATAAATAGGAGCTTTTGGATTCAACGCATTACATAAAAACCCAACGCCAATGTTTTTAAATGGTGAGCGCTTTAAAGGTATATGCGTTTTTATTTTTTCAGTGGTTATCGAGGGAGCTTTTGCGCGAATCCCTTGATAGCCTAGATACAATAAGTAACTACCACCAAGTATTTTAATGACCCATAAAGTGGTAGATGAGTTAGCTACAATTGCAGCTAAACCTAAGGCCGAATAAACAATGTGTATTGATAAACCCAATGTAATACCAATACTGCACATAAGACCTGCTTTCTTTCCATGGCTTAATGTTTGCTGAGAAACAAGAATAAAATCAGGTCCGGGTGAAGCAGCAGCTAATAAATGAATTGAACTAATTAATAGCAAACCTTGTAAAAGTTCCATAATGCTCCTCGTTAATATTTACAGAACGCTACTGTTCTTTTAAGTAATCAGCAAGTAATGAATTAAAAGTATCTAATGCAGCATATAATTCAGGAATTTTTTCGTTCAGTAATGTTACATTTTCTTCTTTGGATAATGCTTCGATTGAAGCAACTAAGCTTTGTATATGCATCCCACCTAGGTTGCCAACAGCACCTTTGATAGAATGAAGGTTATAATTGACTTGTAGCCAATCTTCTTCTTGAATAGCACTTTTAAGTTCGAGCGTTTTCTCTTCACTATCCGTTAAATAACATTTTACTAAGAGTGTCATTTTTTTCGGATTTCCCCCAAGCCTTTTTAATAATGCAGCTTGTTGCCATAGCGAGTCACCTTTGCTTTCTGACGCTTTTATTGCTTGTTTATTCAATGTTAAATGGTCAGCGCTTAATTCACTAGTATCCACAGTGCTTGCTTCTTGTGGTTTAACACCTAACCATAACATTAACTTTTCATTGACCTTAATGGGCTCTATTGGTTTCGTTAGATAATCATCCATACCAGCGATTAAACATTTTTCTTTATCTCCTTGCATTGCATTTGCTGTCATCGCGATGATAGGAATGATTTTGTTTTCTTCTCCAGCTTCACCCAGACGAATAAGCCTTGTTGCCTCATATCCATCCATTTCTGGCATTTGGCAATCCATTATAACCATAGTGTAAGGGTGACTTTTTAATGATTGTTTAAGGCTTGTTAATGCTTCTATACCGTTCGCTACGGCATCAGCAGATAAGCCTAACTCGTTTAAAACACCCTTAGCAACCATTTGATTGATACGATTATCTTCTACGATTAATATTCTGGTGTCTCCTGGCCATAATGCTGAAAGAGCTGCATTATGATTTATCTCATCACTCTCAACTATTTTCATTGCACTTAAATAATCATGAGTAACTAAAGGGGAGGCTTGTTGGAGTATTTCACCGCCTTGGGCAACTACCGACAACGCTTTAAATAAATCAGATGTAGTCGTTGGTTTGGGAAAATAGGCACTAAAGCCAATATTCGCAAAATATTCAGCGTCACCGCGTTTACCCATTGAAGTCATCATCACAAGTTTCATTTCTCCATAGAAAGGGTTGTTTTGTAATTGTTTTGCTAAGATTTCCCCTGACATCATAGGCATTTGCATATCGAGTAAACCTATATCAAAAAAAGGTAGGTCTTTATTTTCAAGCCTTTCTTTACAAAGAAGTAGGGCAGTCTCACCGCTATTCGCTTCGACAACTTCTGCCCCCCACAACTGTAATTGTGAACGCAGAACCTCACAATTAGTTTTATTGTCATCAACAATCAAAATTTGCAACGCCGATATATCTATTTCAGGTATAACTAGCGTTGAATTTTCACTCTTTTCAACTAATATTGTAAACTCAAAACAGCTTCCACTTCCTTCCTTATCAATTACATTTATGTCACCACCCATGAGTTCACATAATCTTTTACAAATTGTTAGCCCTAGACCTGTGCCACCATATTTACGTGTTGTAGACGAATCTACCTGATTGAATGCAGCAAAAAGTAAGGTCTTTTTATCTTCAGGAATACCAATACCAGTATCTGAAATACTGCATTGTAATGTTAATTTACCTTCATTATTCATAGTGTCAGCGATAAGTTTTGCTTTAATGACGATCTCACCATGATGAGTGAACTTTATCGCATTGCCTAAAAGGTTGGTGAGTATTTGTCGAATTCTGCCGGGATCAGATTTGATCATTGAATCTTCAATACCCGCTAAATCAAGGATTATTTCTAATCCTTTCTCTTGTGCCGTTAATGCCATAGCCTCAGAAAAATCACCTAATAAGTTTCTTAGGTTGAAATCTAAGTATTCTAATTCTAATTTTCCGGCATCAACTTTTGAAAAATCTAAAATATCATTAATCAATGTCAATAATGAGTCACCACTGGATTTAGCAATATTCACTCTGTGTTTTTGTTCTTCATCTAATTTGCTGTTGAGTAATAAACCTAACATACCCAGCACGCCGTTCATGGGTGTGCGAATTTCATGACTCATATTCGCTAAAAACTCTGATTTTAATTGTGCAGCTTCTTCCGCCTTATTTAATGCTTCAATGCGTTCTTGATACGACTCATTAATATTTCGGCTAATGATCAATAAAAGAGCGATAACGAATAGGGTGAGAAAAAGCGCAGTAGCAGCAGTGATATAAGAATCATTACGTTTTTCTTTTAGTAAATCATTTTGTTTTTTTTGTATTTGATCCGCAAGAAAATTTTCAATGTTTTGCAGAATGATGCTTTTATTTTTGAGTATACCCAACGTGTATTTAGGGTCAATTTCCCATAAATTATTTTGCAGATACTCTAAGGCTTTATTGGCGAGTTCATCATTTATGATTACAAGCTGGTCAATTTCTGAAGCTGATTTCCCTTGGTTTCTATATTGATGAATACTTGATAGCTTTTCTTTATATAGCCTTAATACTCCAGAAAGTTTATCAAGATGGTCGACTGCTTTGTTATTGTGTTTATTTAAGGAATAAAGATTTTCAATGATTTTTTCTACATCATAATGGAGTGTTAAGTAGGCAACTTTATATTTTTCATCACCACGTAATACATAATTTTTAAATTGATGAATTAAGCCATTATATCCGATGGATGTTTTTAATCGGTCGACAAGTTGTTCTGTATTTCTTTCTGTTAACACATTTTGAATTCGAAAGGCTTCTTTTATGGTTCTGTTGTCAAGACTTTGAATGACATAGTCTTTGTCTATGTCAGAGAGTGAAAGAATAAATATATCGTTATAAATTCTTTCTTGGTTATTTAGATTACGGATACTTAGTTTGAGTGGACGAACATCAATATTATTAATATTTCGTTTTTCATTTTCAAACGCTACACTTAAGATAGAGCTATTGAGAAGGTTTAAAGATTTTAATTTTAATAACATAAGAAAATTACCGTGCATTTTCCCTATATCTTTATGACTAATTTGATCCGAAAATATATGTAATCGTGTTAAAAACTGTTTTTTCCAGTCAATATATAACTTAATGATTTGTTGCCAAGAGATACTGTTTTTATTGACTCGGTTTCTAACTTTGGCTAGATCTTTTGTAAAACTGACAAGATATTGGTGATTGAATTGACCAATACCTATGTTATCAGTAGCAATATCTTTTTTTAATGATATGAGTAAGGAGTCAACATCTATACGCAGTGTATTCAGTTCATCCAGTGATTTCTTGTTTTTAAAGGTATTATCTAATTCAGGTGTTTTTTCACTTAATAATAAAGCACTGAATTCAAACTCTGTATTGATAGCATTTATAAACTTGGCGATATCTATATCTAGTTTCATGATTCTTTCAGTATGATTTAAAGTTAATATATCTTCTTGTTTTTTATTAACAATATTTAACATTAATGCTATTGCAATGATAAGAGGCAAACCCGATGATATGATCAACTTGTTGCGGATGTTTGTCGCATCTGAGGAGACATTGACTATGTGCTTCCTAATTAATAAGTAAACAATTGGGGTAATTGATAAACTTAATATCAAAGCGTCTAACATTGCTTCGGGAATATAGGGAAGTTTACTTTGCAACCAAGGCAAGATCTGCATAATTAAAAATTCAATAAAACCAATGGTTACCGCCAGTAATAGTAAAATAATGGCGATATTGTACTGTTGATGTTTTGTCGTATTTTTGTGGCTCAATTATTATTTCCATACCGTTAATTCATTGCTGATAAATTATAGACTTTAAATCAGTATAATTCCTAAAATATGTAAACTTTTTAGCAAGTTATTAGGTTTTAACATTCAGATGTGATTTTTGAAAAAGAAATAACGAATTCTTTCCTAATTTTTACTCGACATTAACCAAATTAAGTTTCATCGGTTTACATCTTCTATTGTTCACTGGATAATAATCTACTTTATTTATTGGCTAGAATATTCTACATGCGTATTGATAAATTTATTTGTAAAAGTACTGAACTGACGCGAAGTGAAGCTAAAAAGCTATTGAGGATGGGTGAAGTTCGTGTAAATGGTGAAATAATTAAAAACGCGGCAACTCAAGTTCATGAAAATAATAATGTGAGCGTTAATGGTGAATCACTCACAGCGAGAAACTCGCGTTATATCATGATGCATAAACCTGTTGATACTATCTGCTCAAATGTCGATGAGGTGTATCCATCATTGCTCCATTATATTGAGGTAGACAAAGCGTTTGACTTGCATATTGCTGGTCGTTTAGACGCTGATACCACAGGCTTAGTTTTAGTGACCGATGATGGACGGTGGTCACATAATATAATTTCACCGAAAAAACATTGCGCTAAAGTTTATCGGGTTAACTTACGTAATGAAATAACCACAGAAAAGTCAGTGGAACTTATAGAACGCTTTAAATGTGGTTTACAGCTTCAAGGTGAAAGCCAATTGACATTGCCCGCTATTTTGGAAGTCCTTACTGATAAACAAGTGTTATTAACAATAACAGAAGGTAAATATCACCAAGTTAAACGGATGTTTGCTGCTATAGGGAACAAGGTTGTTGGTTTACATCGTCAGCAAATTGGTGTGATAAATTTAGATGTTGAGTTGGGCGAATGGCGTTATTTATCTGAAGATGAAGTGAATAGCTTTATATAATTATTCACTTCCTCAATCATAATTTACGCGTCATTATTTATAATTTAACAAAAAATTAAACTTTTATATGTACCTGCCGATTATATAAACAATAGGAAAAATAATTTTGTAATAGGCTAATAAAGTGAACGTACTCATAGATTTATTACCATCTGTTAATCAGGTAAAAATAGAAAACGCTAAGAAAGATAAACGTCAACGTAACAAATATACTCGCCAAATGAGTTCAGCGACGAGCGTGTTTCCTTTAGCTAAAAACGTTGAAAAGGGTACGACTTTTAAACAAATGTTTTGGGATGGACCTGAAAGGCGTTCATCTGTTGAACGTCGTCATTTGAAAAATAAGCGAGGACGTTGGTTAGAGTCGCGCGACTTAAACGACCGTCGCACAATGAGATTGGCTATTTCAGTAAAAATTTAATATTTTGTTAAATCTTTATTTTTTCTGCAATTGATCAAATTTTTCCATTTGCTCTGGCGTTGCTGGTAATTGATGCTTTTCTTTCCATTCGCTATAAGGCATACCGTAAACCTGCTGACGCGCCGTATCTATATCGACTTTAACATCTAACTTCTCAGCCTCAGCGACTGTCCATTTAGAAAAACAGTTACGACAAAAACCTGCTAAATTCATTAATTCAATATTTTGTACATCTTTACGATTATCTAAGTGTTCAAGTAATCGGCGGAACACTGCTGCTTGTATTTCAATCTCTTTGTCCATTTTATCTCTTCTTTTAGTTCAGAGAAGTTGATTCTTGAGTATCTTCAACTTCTTCAATAGGTTTTTTATGAGGGAGAATTCTAATAATCATACCCATATAAGGGTGATCAAAATAATGTATCTCTTTACTTCGCACGCGTCTATCTTGCTTAAAATTTATAGTTTTTAACTGTGCCGGTTCCTGATCATTACTGACAGGTAATAATTGCTGTGTTGCTCGTTGTGCTAAAGACATATTCATGACATTAAAGTCAGCCGTAATATGTAAATAGAAATCAACTTCCACTTTTAAAAATCCGTCAAGTGTCCAATCCTGTGGTGGCTTAATAGGTGCTTCCAGCATATTAGTTGAATTCAACATTGTATTAGTAATAGCTATATCTTTGTTCACTTCATTGAGTAAATGGCTGGTTTTGGTTGGCAAGTTTGGTAATTTCACTATTAGCTCTTGAAGACGTTCGGCGAGTGCTTGTTGTTTTAATATTTCCTCTGAAAGTTCTTCAACAACAGTTGTATCACTATATAAAGCCTTATTTAAAAAGTCTTTTTGCGCTTTGGCTTGGAGAAGCTGTTGTTGAAATTTCTTCAATTCTTGTTCGTAATTATATCCAAAGTTTTCGCCCGCGAATAATTTTAATGGAATAGCTAATTCCTTAGTTTTTGTCTTTTGACGCCAGCCAAAATGCAATAAAGGTCTAAAATTTTTACTACGCCCAAGCTGTTTAACAATACCTTTAAGTTGTAAAGATGCTTCACTAAGTAAGTAATCTTCATCACTAAATATATTTTCACTGTTATTAATTCTAAAGGGGACTTTATCGATAGTAAAAGCGGTATAGTTTTTGTAAGTACTATTACTTATCGATTGGTTTAGCTCGTTGAATTGTTCAACAGAAATAGTGCAAATAAGTTTTTTAAATGAAGCGGTTACATCAGCATAGCTAAATTGAAGAGAAGAAAACTCAGCCTCTGCTTCTTTAAGCAATAAATATTGTTGTGCTAATTGTGCCTCAGTTAGTGTTATCGGTTGCTCGAATAAAGCGATAGCTACCGTATCGATATCATCGTTAGTTTCTTCACCTAGATTGGCACTATTATCTTGTATATCGGTACCATCGCTAAAACGCGTTGGAGACTTACTCATTTCAGTCTCGTTATCTATCTCTACTAATAACGCTTCCAAATCAACTAAACGCTTTTCCACATAATAAGGCTGTTCTTTTATCTGTGTTATTGCTTGATTGAGGAATGACGCTTTGTAAGTAGGGGCATCACAGCTAGGCAGTAGTTGTTTTAAGCTGGTAATATCAGGATTAAGGTAGGGGCCTAATAAATCAATAATTTTTTTATATTTTGGTAAAGTTGTATTCTCTGGGAATTGCTCTTTTAGCCTTGTTTTGTCACCTAATTGACTAAACAGGATCACTTCCACTTCAAACCAGCGGTCGGCATTCTCTTTACCTATAGCGCTTGCTTGTTGAGAAAATATGAATGCTGTTGACACCAGCAGTAAATGTTTAAATTTCATTAATCATCCAAAGAGTTATGACTTGCCTTATTACTCTAAACTAAGGCATTGTGTCCACTATCCTATATTACGGTTATTTTTTCGTTTGTGCTAAATCATTTAACATCGATGTTACTAATATGAAGCGCGATTTACTGTCTTCTGTAATAATTTTAAATTGTAGCTTATTGGCACCAGCCATTTTGTAAATTTTAGGTTGTTGTTGAATGAGGCCAATAATTAGCATTGGATCTACTTTCGTATCGTTACTAAATTCAATTGAACCACCTGCTGGACCTACTTCAATACGAGAGATACCTATTTTTTGAGCTTTTAAACGTAACTTGGCAATATGGACTAAGTTTTTAGCCGCTTGCGGCAACAAACCAAACCGATCAATTAATTCAATTTGAATGTCATCGAGCTCATTTTTATTACCACAACTGGCAATACGTTTGTAAATACTTAATCGTAAGCTCACGTCAAAAATATAGTCGTCTGGTAGCAAGGCCGCAACACGTAATTCAACTTCTGTTTGTTTGGCGGTCATATTATCAAGTGATAATTCTTTGCCTTGTTTTAGTGCTGAAACGGCTTGATCTAACATGTCCATGTACAGGGTAAAACCTATTTGGCTCATCGAGCCACTTTGACCTTCACCCAGTAATTCACCCGCGCCACGAATTTCTAAATCGTGAGTTGCTAGTGTAAAACCCGCACCCAAATCTTCAAGTGAAGCGATTGCATCAAGGCGTTTTTTGGCATCTTTTGTTATACGTTTAACATGAGGCGTAAGTAAATAGGCATATGCTTGATGATGAGAGCGACCGACACGACCACGTAATTGATGTAACTGAGCTAAACCCAGATGGTCCGCTCTGTCCATAATAATTGTGTTGGCAGTTGGTACATCTATGCCTGTTTCAATTATTGTTGTACAAACCAATACATTGTAACGCTGATGATAAAAGTCGCCCATAATACGTTCAAGATCGCGTTCACGCATCTGACCATGAGCAGTCGTTACTTTTGCTTCAGGTAGAAGTTTCTGAATATCTGCAGCCGTTTTATCAATGGTATCAACATTGTTATGTAGGAAGTAAACTTGACCACCACGGAGAATTTCACGCAAAATAGACTCACGAATAAGGGCGTCGTCACGTTCACGTACAAACGTTTTTACCGCTAAGCGTTTTGCGGGTGGTGTAGCGATAATAGACAAATCGCGCATGCCGCCCATTGCCATGTTTAGCGTACGTGGGATCGGCGTTGCGGTTAGTGTTAAAATATCAACATTGCTGCGAAGCTGTTTAATCTTCTCTTTTTGCTTTACACCAAATCGATGTTCTTCATCAACAACGAGTAAACCCAAATCTTTATATTTAATACTATTTTGCAACAGCTTATGTGTGCCGATAAGTATGTCTATTTGGCCTGACTCTACATTGGCAATAACAACGTTTTGCTCTTTGGCTGTTTTAAAACGTGATAATACTTCTATCGATACGGGTAAGTTTGCAAAACGGTCACGAAAGTTTTCATAATGCTGCTGAGCGAGTAGCGTAGTTGGTACCAAAATTGCGACTTGTTTACCATCGTTAACGGCAACAAAAGCAGCACGCATTGCCACCTCGGTTTTACCAAAGCCAACATCGCCACAAACCAACCTATCCATGCTTTTATCGCTGAGCATATCTGAAACCACAGCTTTAATCGCTTGTTCTTGATCGAAGGTTTCCTCAAAGGGAAAACTGTCTGAAAAAGCTTGATATTCTGCTTTATCACGCTTGAATTGATAACCTTTACTATTGGCTCTACTGGCATATATATCAAGTAATTCAGCGGCAACATCACGTACTTTTTCTGCTGCTTTTTGTTTAGCTTTACTCCAAGTATCATTACCTAATTTATGTAATGGGGCACTGTCTGCGTCTGCACCTGAATAACGACTAATTAAATGTAATGAGCCAACGGGTACATAAAGTTTTGATTCACCTGCGTATATTAAAACGAGGAATTCAGTGGTAATACCGCTATTTTCAATAGTCTGTAAGCCCATGTAACGACCAATACCATGTTCAAAATGCACAACGGGTTGCCCCATTGAAAGCTCAGCTAAGTTTTTGAAAATAGCATCCGCTTGAATACTTTGCTGTTTAGTTCTGCGACGGCTTTGTTTTACGCGTTCGCCAAGCAGTTCATCTTCAGTGATTAAGGCAATGGCATTTTTCTTGGCGGTACCTTTACTTTGAAAAGTAAAGCCACTTCTGAGCGTATTCACGGTAATACCCAGTTTTTCGTCGCTTTCAACAAAACTTTCGATATCATCAAAATATTTGGGTTTTATATGGTTACGTTCTAATAACTCTAAAACACTTTCTCGACGCCCTTGGGTTTCAGCAACAAATAAAATTTTATCGGGTGTTTCTTTGTCGATGATGAAGTTATTGATCAATTCAAAAGGCTGTTTTAGCTGATGATTAATCGTAATATCCGGCAAGGGTGTTATATCAAAGCGAATGTGTCCTGCTTTTTTTTTCTCTACATCTTCAGCGTCCGGATCTTTCAGTTCATTGACAACAGATGTTTTTTCAATCGAAATTCGGTCAAATGGTTTTAACGCACGATAAAACTCGTCACTGTTTAAAAATAAGTTTTTTGGTGGTAACAGAGGTCGCGTTAGATCATAACGGCGCTCTTCAAAACGGTATTCAATATCGAGCCAATATTGTTCGATAGCTTTGTCAATATCACCACTAAGCATTACGCGAATATTGTCACCTAAATAATCACATAATGTGCTGGTTTCTTGGAAAAACAAGGGTAAATAATATTCAATACCTGCAGGTAAAATTCCATCGCTCACCTGATGATACAAAGATTCTTTATGGATTTTAGTTGGAAACTGTTCTCGATATTGACGACGAAACAAGGTGATGGCCGTTTCGTCTGTTGGAAATTCATGTGCGGGTAATAAATTTATTTCATCAATTTTATCACTTGAGCGCTGATTATCAGGATCAAACAATCGAATATCTTCAATTTCATCATCGAAAAAATCTAAACGAAAGGGCGTCTTACAGCCCATTGGGAATATATCGAGAATGGCGCCCCGCGCTGAAAATTCGCCGTGTTCCATCACTTGTTCAACCGAACGGTAACCACTGGCTTCAAGATTTTGTCGCATTAGATGTAAATCTTTTTTATCGCCTACTTTTACGATTAAACTATTCGTCCGTAAATATTGAGTCGGTGCAAGGCGCTGCAGTAGTGTAGATACAGGCACAATAATAATGCCATTTTTCATGTTAGAGAGTTGATATAAGGTAGCAAGTCGTTGAGAAATTATATCTTGATGCGGTGAAAAATTATCATAGGGCAGCGTTTCCCAATCAGGAAATAAGCAAATAGGCAGTTGAAATTTGCTATTTAGACTTTGCAACTCTTGTTCGAAACGCAATGCTGACTGAGTGTCGTGTGTTAACAGTAACATAGGAGCATCAGCATTGAGCGCTCCATGGTATATCGCTAGGGTATCACTACTGCCTAATAAATTAGTCCAATGCTTTTTATCGGCATGTTTGCCACGACGTTTAGTTAGAACAGGTTCAAATAAGCTTGCAGTTTTACTCATGATTTCTCTATTAGATCTTTTCGTTATGTATAAGGTTATTAATAAGGCGTTAAAGCAGCGCGTTATCTTAGCATGACTTACGGGAAAATTTTAAGTTCGCGTAAATACTTTTTTGTTTAAAAAACTATAGTGATATAATAATTGCCAGCTTTAACATTCGGTAAAGCGTGCTGTTTTTTTGGAGAGTTTTGTGACCAACAATGATGTTTTACGTCGTTTAAGATATACCTTTAATTTTAATGATCAAAAGATGATCGCCTTATTTAATTTAGCAAAGTTAACGGTAAGTCGTGAACAAATTAGTTATTGGTTGAAAAAAGAAGATGATCCACAAGTCGTCAACTGTACTGATGTTCAACTAGCAACATTTTTGAATGGCTTGATTGTTGATAAGCGTGGCGAACGTGATGGCGAATCACCTCAACCCGAAAAACGTATGAATAACAATATTGTTCTCAATAAATTAAAAATAGCGTTAGCACTGCGTGCTGAAGATGTCATCGATATGATGTCTACTTCAGGCATAAAAATGACTAAACCTGAATTAAGTGCCTTTTTCCGTAAGCCAGACCATAAACATTACCGAGCGTGTAAAGACCAGTTTTTAAGAAACTTCATTCAAGCAATTGATACCAAGTTTCATGTGAATCGCCCTGAAAAATTTACGCCAAATCGTGAGATAGTGTCTGAGACCAAGCCAGCGCTGCCTAAAAAGGACTATAAAACTGCAAAGCCTCAAGCAAGTAAAGCTTACGTAAATCCAAATGCGGCTAAACCAGCTAAAACGAACAAAATTTATATCAATCCGAATGCGACAAAAGCTTCGGATACTAATGATGATAAACCTAAACGAAAAGTCTTAAAATTAAAACCTGAAGATATTTGGGGAAAATAAACGTAAGCTAATTTTATATAGAACGATACGTTAATGCCTTACTCAATTTTCCCTATTTTAAAATAAAAATAAAAATAAAAATAAAAAAGGAATAGCAGATGACAACACAAGTAAACACAGAACGTACAGAAAACCCATCTGAAACTATAACTATTCCATCATGGTTTACAGCCGTAGCAATTACCGCGTTGATATGGAATTTACTGGGGGTTTTTGCTTTTGCGTTGCAAATGATGATTACCCCTGAAATTCTCGCTGGATTACCTGAAGCTGAGCGAGAGCTTTACGTTAACATCCCTTTGTGGGTAACATTGGCTTTTGCTGTTGCTGTTTTTGCAGGTGCCTTGGGTTCACTCTTTTTATTGATGAAAAAATCACTTTCGACTCTATTACTGATATTTTCTTTGGTAGGTATTTTAGTACAAAACTTTCATTCTTTCTTTATGAGTAAAGCGTTTGAAGTCCATGGGCCATCTGGTATGATTATGCCTATTGCCTTGATTTTTCTCGCCATTTATCTGGTTTTGTTGTCCAAGAAAGCCAAAGTACAAGGCTGGTTTAGCTAGTTAATTACCCAATAAATTACTCATATATAATTATAACAACGAGATAAATATGACTTTCAAAAGCACACTACTGGTACTGGCTATTTCTAGCGCACTGCTTGCCGCTTGCTCAGAGCAATCAAGTTCTAGCACTTTAAAAAAAACCTCTAAAGACGCTGAAAAAACAATTACTGCTAAAGCGATGTCCGAATCAGAAAAAGCAAATCAATTATTTGATGCTATTTTTGATGAAGGTGTTTTACGTAGCCCAATGACGCAAACCTATTTAGGTATAAAAACTGATTATGATAAATGGGATGACCTTTCAGAAGAAAATACGACTAAAGAGTTAGCGTTTACTAAAACAGATCTTCTACGTGTTAAAGGCATTGATAGCAATAAATTAGATGAGCAAACCTTGATCAGCTATGACTTACTCGTACAAAGATTAGAAAATAAAATTTCTGACCATAAATGGCGTTTTCATAATTATCCCGTAAATCAGATGTTCGGCTTACACTCAAGAATACCCGCCTTTTTAATCAATCAGCACTCCATTAAAAACGTGAAAGAAGCACAAGATTATATTGCCCGTGTAAAAGGGGCTGAAGAACTTTTAGCACAACTCACCATACAATTAAAACATCGGGCAGAACTCGGTATTATTGCACCTAAGTTTGTGTTTCCTCATGTTATTCGTGACTCAAAAAACATTTTAGCGGGAGCACCTTTTGAGGAAGGAAAAGACAGTACAATATTGGCTGATTTCAGTAAAAAGGTGAATAAGCTTGATATCAGTGCGGAAGAGAAAAGAACGCTGCTTACCGATGTTAAAACTGCCTTATTGAATAATATCAAACCAGGCTATGAGCAATTGGTTAGTTACTTAGACGTCTTAGAAACCCAAGCGGATGACAGAGATGGCGCTTGGAAGCTTCCAAATGGTGAAGCATTCTTCAATAATGCATTACAACGAACGACGACTACCGATTTAACAGCCAACGAAATTCATCAAACAGGCTTAAGTGAAGTGGATCGCATTCACGGTGAAATGCGCGCTATTATGGAAAAGGTTGGCTTTGAAGGCGAACTTAGTGCATTTTTTGAGTTTATGCGTACTGATAAACAATTTTATTACGCAGCTGATGAAGCCGGTAAACAACGTTACTTAGACGAAGCTGTTGCTTTAATTGATGATATGGAAGGACGTTTAGACAGTTTATTTTTAACCAAGCCTAAAGCTAAACTGAAGGTTAAAGCGGTTGAAGCTTTTCGAGAACAATCTTCGGGTAAAGCTTTTTATCAACAACCTGCACCTGATGGATCTCGACCAGGTGTTTATTACGCCAACCTTTACGACATGGAAGCGATGCCAACTTATCAAATGGCGGCACTTGCGTATCATGAAGGTATTCCTGGTCATCATATGCAAATAGCCATTAAACAAGAATTAACGAATATTCCTAAATTTCGTAAATTTGGTGGTTATACCGCTCACACTGAAGGCTGGGGTTTATATTCAGAAATGATCCCAAAAGAAATTGGTTTATACCAAGACCCTTATTCTGATTTTGGCCGTTTAGCCATGGAGTTATGGCGAGCTTGTCGTTTAGTGGTTGATACGGGAATTCATACGCAAAAATGGACGCGTGATCAGGGTATTGAATATTATGTAACGAATACGCCTAATGCTAAATCTGATGCGGTGAAAATGGTAGAACGTCATGTTGTTATGCCATCTCAAGCGACAGCATATAAAATTGGCATGCTTAAAATTATTGAGCTGCGTGAACACGCTAAAGTAGCACTTGGTGAACAATTCGATATTCGTGAATTTCATGATGTTGTGCTTCGCAATGGTCCAGTCCCTTTAAATGTTCTCGCTCAATTAGTTGAAACATATATAGCGAATAAAAAAGCTTAATGTAGAACACCTATCACCGATAAAACCTTTAAAAGAGAAGTACATTGTTGTACTTCTCTTTTTTGTTATTTATACACCATTTCCTTCACCCTATAATGCGCTTAAAATTATTGTCATCTTGTTATTTTTTATTACTTCCAAATATTAACCATATATTATTCTCACGTTTTTAAGCAACTTTCTCGCTTATTCATCTAATTTCATAATTTGCTAAGATAAGCGCTATTCCCTTTGATTAACTGTTGTTATAATGCGGAAAAATAACGTAGTTTAAATTCTTTTTAGAGGTTTTGTGGATGTCGGAAGCTGAAAAACGCCCAACAAATTTTATTCGTCAAATTATCGATGCGGATCTTGAAAGTGGTAAACATTCGAGTATTCAAACTCGTTTTCCACCTGAGCCAAACGGTTTTCTACATATCGGTCATGCAAAAGCAATTTGTTTAAATTTTGGCATTGCTCAAGATTACAAAGGTTTATGTAATTTGCGTTTTGACGATACAAACCCTGAAAAAGAAGACATTGATTACGTTCACTCCATTGAAGAAGACGTAAAGTGGTTAGGCTTTGAATGGTCTGGAGAGACGCGTTATTCCTCTCAATACTTTGATCAATTATACGGTTTTGCTGTTGAATTAATCGAAAAAGGTTTGGCGTATGTTTGTTTCTTAACGGGCGATGAGGCACGTGAATACCGGGGTTCATTAAAAGCACCGGGAAAGAATAGCCCACACCGTGATACCAGTGTTGAAGATAACCTAGCGCTTTTTGATAAAATGAAACAGGGTGAGTTCAAAGAAGGTGAATGTGTTCTTCGCGCTAAAATTGATATGACATCAAGCTTTATGTGTATGCGTGACCCTATTCTTTATCGTGTGCGTTTCGCGCATCATCATCAAACGGGGGATAAATGGTGTATTTACCCGATGTATGATTTTACCCATTGTTTATCTGATGCCATAGAAGGTGTTACCCATTCACTTTGTACGTTAGAGTTTCAAGATAACCGTCGTTTATATGATTGGGTACTTGAAAACGTCTCTATAGAAGTAATACCCCATCAGTATGAATCTTCACGCTTAAATCTTGAATATACGGTAATGAGTAAACGTAAACTTCATACCTTAGTTGAGGAAAAATTGGTGAATGGTTGGGATGACCCGCGTATGCCAACCATTGCAGCATTTCGTCGCCGTGGTTACACGCCGGGATCATTGCGAGAATTTACGAAACGCATCGGAGTGACTAAAATGGAAAATACCGTTGAGATGGGGGTTTTAGAAGCGTGTATTCGTGAAGATTTAAACGACAATGCCCCACGTGCTATGGCGGTACTTGATCCCATTAAATTGGTGATAGAAAACTATCCAGTAGGACAAGTAGAAGCATTAAACGTCAAAAATCATCCAAGTGATGAAACGCAAGGTACGCGTATTGTTCCTTTCGCAGCAGAGCTCTACATTGAAGCGGAAGATTTTCGTGAAGAAGCCAATAAAAAATATAAACGGTTAGTCATTGATAAAGCGGTTCGTTTACGCGGGGCTTATGTGGTTACGGCAACACGTTGTGATAAAGACAGCGAAGGCAACGTGACCACCGTTTACTGTAATTATAATGCGGATACTTTAGGTAAAAATCCTGAAGATGGCACTAAACCTAAAGGTGTTATTCATTGGGTTGCGGCTGAGCAATCTATTGATGCAGAAATTCGTTTATACGATCGTCTATTCAATGTGCCGAATCCAGCGGCTGAAGAAGACTTCCATAGTGTGATGAACGAAGATTCATTAATTACGATCAGTAAAGCTAAACTAGAGCCCTCATTAGTAACAGCTAAGCCAGAGCAGGCTTTTCAATTTGAGCGTCAAGGTTACTTTTGTCGTGATAATAAAGATTCAGAAGGTGACAAGTTAGTGTTTAATCGTACGGTTGGGTTACGTGATACTTGGGCGAAAATGGGTAACTAACTAGACGTTAAATTTAAAAAACCTTTATATACCGTGAATTTTATGGGGATATAAAGGTTTTTTATGTCCATATTTCTATGTATTCGAAAAGAATCTCAAATGTCGAGTAACGTTAAATAATATCACTGAACTTTGGGTTATTTCGTTTTTAATAATACAGCGATTATTGCTTTATCTGATAACCACTTTTAAATATCCAGGTCACCGTTAATAAACAAACAGCTAAAATTCCGCTCATCACAATAAAGCTTGTTAATAGGCTCACGTCTGCCACTTCATAAAAGCTCCATCTAAAAGCGCTAATTAAATAAAAAACAGGGTTGAATTGCGTTACCGTTTGCCAAAAGGGCGGTAACATATTAACAGAGTAAAAAGTGCCTCCTAAGAAAACAAGGGGGGTAATAATAATAAGTGGGATCACTTGTAGCTTCTCAAAATTGTCTGCCCATATGCCGATTATAAAACCAAATAAACTGAAGGTTATGGCGGTCATTACTAAAAAGAATAGCATCCAAAATGGATGGGCTATTTCAAGTGGAACAAAAAAATGGGCTGTGGCCAAAATAATTAATGCTAACAAAATTGATTTAGTGGCGGCCGCCCCCACATATCCTATCAACACTTCAAAAGAAGATACTGGCGCCGACAGTAATTCATAAATAGTGCCTGTGAACTTAGGAAAATAAATACCAAACGACGCATTAGAAATACTTTGCGTTAATACCGATAACATAATGAGCCCCGGCACAATAAACGCGCCGTAACTCACGCCCCCTATTTCAGTAATACGGGAACCAATCGCAGAGCCAAAAACAATAAAATAAAGTGACGTTGAAATCACCGGAGAGATAATACTTTGAAAAATAGTCCGTTTAGTGCGAGCCATTTCAAATTTATAAATAGCCGCTACAGCGTAACGATTCATGATGTTTCCTTTACTAATGAGACAAATATGTCTTCTAGTGAGCTTTGGTCGGTTTTGATATCTTTAAAGGC
>JASDWX010000046.1:59329-76723 GCA_041890515.1 Alteromonadaceae bacterium | reverse complement strand
ACCCTATATGGGTACTAATGATAGGCAGTTACACAGATTTTGTTACAGGGTCAAAACCCGCTTTATCAGCGGGTTTTTTTATCTACAAATAATAACGTTTAACTTAGTTGCTCTGTTGTTCAGGCTTAACTATTTCTATAACCTTATCATATTTTTCTTTTCTCTCCTTATCTTCACCAAATTCTGCGTTAAATACGGCATCAAGAAGCTGACCAAAAGCATCATCATTTTTAGATAAAAGACTATCTGCCTTTTCTTGTAATTGTTTAAATTGCGCTAAGAAATCAATTAATGGCCTGAGTTCTTTATTAGCGCTTGGTGATACCTTTTCATCAAACTCTGCAACTTCAGTATAGGTTTGGCTTACATAACTTGTCTTAGTTTGTTGTAAGTCCATACTAAAATTAGCAATCTGTTCATTGTCAAAACCAAGTTTGATCGCCTTTTCAAAGGCTTGATCTACATTACCGCTGAAGAAATCTTTCTGTAGTGAATTTACATCTTTAATTAATGCTTCAATAGCCGCTTTTTCTTCATCATCAAGTTCACCTTCAACACTGTAGGAGAAATTAACTTCATGATATTCGCTATTTGCCATACTGTAATTCTCCGCAACACCTTTATTTCCTTCTTCATACTGATAATTTTTTTTACTCGCATATTGTTGGAGTTCGCTAAACGATATAGATACGATATCGCCATCAGTTGTAGTAATCGATAGATCACTATTTTTAGAATTACTTGTATATAAGTCGCTATCAAGAGAGGCATTTCTAATATTCTGCTTGTCTAATACTACATCACTGGTTGATTGCTCCTCTTCAGGGAATATCTTTGTATAAAGGTCGCTAATGTTTTGGTTGATAAGAGCACGACTTTTTTCAATTCCCTGACTTAGGTCATCATCTAGCATTGCCAGATCTTTTAGCTCACCAATCGCTTGATCAATTCCTAAGTTTGCTCCAGCACGTCCTTGCTCAAACATTTCTTTTAATTCATCATCACTGGCACCATTCGCTTGTGCAGCAAGAATGCTACCTCCAACAAATTCCATCACAGTGCGAGCGACTTCTTCAAAGTCAAAGATTCCTGCTAAAGAATTACTTTCTCCTGCTGGTGCTTTCGCGACTGTATTGGTTGAAGTTATATTTTTTTCTAGTGGCGTGTGGTTAAAGTTTTCTGATATTTTGCTAGCAACAGATTGAAATACAATCTTCATACTAATAGAGACACGATTATTTAATGCTAATTTATCAAAAGAATCTGCAGGCATATGCTGCTTCACAGCTTCATTTTTCATTTGTTCGGCTTGACGGTTATGACCCAAGTAATTAGGCAAAGCTGTCTGATTATCAATTTTATTCATTTCAACTCTCCAGTATCTAATTAAATTATAATTAAACACAATCAAAGATCTAAAGATTCTCAAATTTAATATGGCTTTTATATCGGCATCTAACAGCAAACCTTTAGCCTTGAGTCTAGCACGTCGAAGAAAATTATAGACAAATGACTAGACAAAGTAATCACAATCGATAAACTCTGCGCCTCAGTAAATACTCATAAAGTTGAGTATAATATCGTTAATCTACTTCTATATTTAAGGCTTATATATGTTTAGTCACATCGCACCACAATTTTATGATAAACAACTTGAAGATAAACAGGATGATATCGCGAAATTGTTTAGTGAATTTGACTTACCAAGCTTTGATGTTTTTCGTTCTGAGCCATTAAATTATAGATTACGAGCAGAATTTAGACTTTGGCATGATGGTGACGACTTGTTCTACATTATGTTTAATAGTGAAACAAAAGAAAAATATCGAGTAGATAATTTCCCTGTTGCAAGTCAATTAATAAATCAAGCAATGAAAGCACTACTTGATGAAATTAAAGATAAGCCATCACTACGCCATAGACTATTCCAAGTAGATTTTCTATCAACGCTTAGTGGTGAGTTATTAATCAGCTTGTTATATCACAGACAATTAGACGAAGAATGGCTAACTGATGCTGCAATTTTAAAAACGACACTTTCAACTATAGCCCCAGTAGATATAATTGGTAGAGCCAAAAAGCAAAAATATATACTTGATAAGGACTTTGTCACTGAGAAATTAACTGTTGGTGATAAAACTTACACTTATCAGCAAGTAGAGAACAGTTTCACTCAACCTAACGGTCACGTTAACGAACAGATGTTACTTTGGGCAAAGCAAGGTACGCAAAATATTGGTGGCGATTTAATAGAACTCTATTGTGGCAATGGTAACTTTAGCATTGCACTTGCTGAAAACTTTGATCGTGTTTTAGGCACTGAAATATCAAAAACATCTGTAAAATCAGCACAAACGAATATCGCCGAAAACCAGTTAACCAATGTTGATATTATCAGAATGTCGAGTGAAGACTTTAGCCAAGCAATGAATGGTGAGCGAGTCTTTCGTCGTTTAGAAGGTTTTGATCTTAAAAGCTATAATTACGATACTGTTTTGGTTGATCCACCTAGAGCTGGGCTTGACAGTGATAGTGTTGAGTTAGTGAGCAGATTTGAACGCATCGTTTATATTTCATGTAACCCTGATACTCTAAAAGAAAACCTCGCTGAATTAGTGAAAACACATAACATCGAAAAATTTGCACTGTTTGACCAGTTTCCTTACACACATCATGTAGAGACAGGTGTTATTCTTTCACGTAAAAAATAAAACGTTAGGTTTTAACTTTTACGGTTCGATGACTAAATTCTGCGGCACCGCGAGCAATAAAGCGTAATTGTTGTATTGTTCGTATTGAGATTTGTTGACGATCATCTTTCTCAACATCTAACGCATCAGAACCTGCGCTGAATACAATGGTCACCGCTGCGTCAGCTTGTAAAAATGCCACATCAGCATTTAATTTATTCGCTTGTTGTAAGTAGTCACATAACTCTAGGGTAAAATAACGTACTTCTCGATTTACCGCTGCGCGAAAAGCTGCAGACGTTCCTGAGCGCTCTCTCAATAACAAACGAAATATATTACCGTTACTTTCAATAAATTCCATAAAAGTAACAACTGATATTTGAATAACGGATCCCCCTTTTTCAATACGTTGACGAGCTTGTCGCATTAACTGGCGCAAAGTTAAACCCGCTTCATCAACAAGCGTTAAACCTAATTCGTCCATATCAGAAAAATGTCGATAAAATGATGTTGGCGCTAACCCAGCTTCTTTAGCGACTTCACGTAAGCTCAAACTTGAAAAGCTACGTTCACTACTTAACTGCCCCAAAGCAGCATCAATTAATTGTCGACGTGTTTTTTCTTTTTGTTGTGCTCTAATACCGCTCATTACTTAATAAACCTGTTCTTCAGCTTGTTCATATCATACTGAATTTTCGTCCATTTACTAGAACCTTAATGCCTAACATTCATTTTTAGAGGCTGTAGTGTGTGTAATATAATAAAAATTTAGTGATATTTCACTTGACTGAAAAGTGATCAAAGCTAAAATAGAGTACACGTGTACACTGAAATATTTATTCATTGTACGTCTTTTACCACTGGAATTATGATTACATGAATAAACCTAAAATCGTATGGTTAAACTTTAGCGTATTTTTAATTACCTTTTTGGTAGCCGCTATCGCTGTTCCATATCGAGCAATGACACACGGGTTTGATACCACAGAACTGGTTGTTGCATTATGCTGTTTTATTTACTGTGGTATGTCGATTACTGCAGGCTATCATCGTTTATGGTCGCATAAAACCTATCAAGCACATTGGTCATTACGTTTCATTTTTGCACTTGGCGGTGCATTTGCATTACAAAATAGCATTTTGCATTGGTCATCAGATCATAGAATTCATCATAAGCATGTTGATAATAATGAAAAAGACCCTTACTCCGCAAAAAGAGGTTTTTGGTATTCACACATAGGCTGGATGCTGCGAGAATATCAAGCACACAGATATGCTAATTATGATAATACCCGTGATTTACAAAAAGACCCTATTGTTATGTGGCAACACAAGAATTATTTATTACTAACCATACTGATGAACATTGGCGTGCCCATTCTATTTGGTTTATGGCACGGCGATATTATCAGTAGTTTACTATTAGTGGGTTTTCTCCGTTTAGTGTTGAACCACCACACCACTTTTTTTATTAATTCATTAGCGCATATTTGGGGCAAGCAAACTTATACCGAAAGAAATACAGCTCGAGACAACGGCTTTCTTGCTTTTTTAACGTTTGGTGAGGGTTACCATAACTATCACCATATTTTTGAGAATGATTATCGAAATGGGATCCGATGGTGGCAATTTGATCCAACTAAGTGGTTAATTAAAGGTTGTGAATATTTAAAGTTAACTACCAAACTTCGTACTTACTCTGATGATAAAATTGAAAAAGCACGTTTAGCGATGGTTTTAAAACGTAGTCAAAAAAAATTATTGGCTCATCCAAATGCAGAGCAGATGCGTGAAAAGCTTCAACAAGAATATGACTTACTCATTATCAGAATCAATGAATATTATGATGTACGTAAAAAGTTACTTGCCTGTAGACGAGATAGATTAATCGCAGATGTTGAAAGTTCTGAGTTAGCGGCACAATATCAAGAGTTTAAGCGGCACCTTGCTGACCAACAACAACATTGGCAGCGTTTCTTAACCCAACTTGCATAAAGCTTTCATCTATTTAAGTATTATAGGTATAGATCAAGCTTTTACATGGTCAGACGTCTAAATTCCTGCTAGAATTTTTTTATCTTAGTAGGAATTTAAGGCAAGAGCTTGGTAACTAAAAACAAAGCTAAAACAACGACAAAAGTCATCGAAAATTATGATTACGATGCAATCATTATTGGTACAGGTCCAGGGGGTGAAGGTACTGCGATGGAGCTGTCTAAAAGAGAAAAAACGGTTGCCATTGTAGAGCGCTATAAAGATGTTGGTGGTGGTTGCACACATTGGGGGACCATTCCCTCAAAAGCGCTACGCCAAAGTGTTAGCCGACTCATTGAATATAACGCCAGCCCACTTTTTAGAGGTCATGAAAAAGCAAAGCACTTAACATTTCCGGATATTCTCAAACATGCATCATCTGTTATTCGCAAACAAGTACAATTGCGAAGTGGGTTTTATGATCGTAACCGTGTTCAACTCGTTTCAGGTGAAGCTTCATTTATTGATGCACATACGCTAAAAATTGTTAAAGACGATGGCTCTATTGAGCAAATCACAGCAAAACAAATTGTAATTGCAACAGGCTCACATCCATACCGACCAGACGATATTGATTTTAATCACCCACGTGTTTATGACTCAGATACTATTTTATCACTTAAGCATGATCCCCGTTCTATTATTATTTACGGTGCAGGCGTCATTGGCTCAGAATACGCATCTATATTTAGAGGACTTGGAGTCAAAGTAGATTTAATTAATACACGAGATAGGTTGTTATCCTTTTTAGATGCTGAGATGTCTGACTCACTTAGTTATCACTTATGGAATAACGGTGTTGTTATCCGCCATGGCGAAGCTATTGAACGTGTTGAAGCCTCTGATGATTCTGTCGTTGTTCATTTAGAATCTGGTAAGAAAATGCGCGCTGATTGTTTATTATTTGCCAATGGACGTACTGGTAATACTGCAGATTTAAACGTTGAGAATGCAGGATTAACATCAGATGGCCGTGGACAGCTAAAAGTAAACGATCAGTATCAAACAGATGTAGATAATATCTATGGCGTTGGAGATGTTATTGGTTATCCGAGTTTAGCAAGTGCTGCTTATGATCAAGGCCGATTAGCCGCATCTGCGATGATCGATCATCACAGTACAGCGAAACTTATTGCTGATATTCCAACCGGTATTTATACCATTCCAGAAATAAGTTCAGTAGGAAAAACTGAACAAGAACTTACAGCGGCTAAAATTCCTTATGAAGTGGGCCGTGCACAGTTCAAACATTTAGCAAGAGCGCAAATATCCAATAGTTTGGTAGGTTCATTAAAAATACTTTTTCACCGCGAAACAAAAGAAATTTTAGGTATTCATTGTTTTGGCGAAAATGCAGCTGAAATTATTCACATTGGTCAAGCAATTATGCAACAAACCAATGGGGGTAATACGATTGAGTATTTTGTAAACACAACGTTCAACTATCCTACGATGGCTGAAGCATTTCGTGTTGCGGCTTTAAATGGTTTGAACCGTTTGTTTTGATAAGCAATAAGCTTTAATTGAAAAGAACAAAAAGGTAGGTTATGAAAACATTAATAGCACTCATAATGACTTTCGTCAGCATGCCTTTTTTCGTCGTTCAGGCGACTGAAAGTAACGCCAAAGAGACGAACAGCAAAAGCTACAGCCTTTATTTAATTCGTCATGCTGAGAAGCAAATAAATAAGGATGATCCCGCTTTAACACAATGTGGAAAATTTAGAGCAAAACAACTTGCAAGTATATTAGAAAACGCAAAGATAAAGAAAATATACAGTACGCGCTATAAAAGAACGATGGCAACCGCTTCACCACTGGCTCTGCAACAGAAGCTTGCGATAAATAGCTATGCACCAAACAAGTTAGAACAACTTGCTTGGCAATTAATCAAAGAAAAAGAAAACGCGGTAATCTTCGGGCATAGTAACACCACGCCACAATTGGCAGAATTATTAAGTAAAGTAAGGGTTGAATCTATTTCAGAAAAACAATATCGTTCGATATATCAAGTGGTTATATCTGGTAAAAAACGCCACTTAACCTTATTAATGCAACCTTTAATTTGTAAATGAAAGCAGCCTACATAACGTCGCTTTCAGCTCCTGATTGACCTGCCTTAATTAATTCAATGTGAGTTATTGAAAAGGGCGTTCCCCATTGCTGAATAGTCATTATGTCATTGAGAGCGCTGCCTGTTACTTTAATAATAGCACCGTGTTGTTGAAATTCTTTCTTTAAGTTCATCGGCAACCAATGCTTTCCCTCTTTGGAAACCAACCCAAAAAAACCACCTTCAAGGTTCATGTATTGTACCCTCGCTGTAAATGACAACTGTTTCATATCGACTTTACCTAAAGAAGGTTTGATTGACATTTTCGCGACCTCTGACTTGGCAACTTCTTCTGATTTAACAGATGATTTTTCTACTGGTGTAGTTGAATTTTGCTGACATGACATCAACATGCTACCTAATAAAATGATATAAACTATTTTTTTACACATACACATGCTCTTTAATTTATTGTTTTTGCTTAAATAATGACCTTAAAATAGAAAACAAACCAAAAGGTCTGTTTTAAATAATAAATGTTATTGAATTATACTTTACTGTTGAGACTCTTCTTTTGCAGTTTTAATAATTTCAGCAAGTTTATGTTTATTACCACATTTTGCTTTTTGCTTATCATCACGATAAAAACGAATATCAATACAATCAACTTGATAGCGCCGTTCTAATTCAGTACGCTTTATGGGCTCATTTTTAGAATGAGTTATTTGTCGTTGTAAAGACTGACATTCTTTAATTTGTTCACTGGCCAGTGTTATATCTTCACACGCATTTTCAATTGTTGAACAACCCACTAAAGTCAAAAGCGTTAGTATAGAAAAAAAATAAATAGGTTTCATTATGATGAGTTCACTTGATTAATTTTTATTAAGAGTTAACGATATTATAGTCATCGCCCCTTCTAAACGATAGTTTTTCTTTGGTGTAAGTTATTTCAAATCAATTAAATGGAACATATAAAAAAGCCATTACAAAGTAATGGCTTTAGAAAAAGAGCAATGATATTAACTGATCGTTAAGTCAGCACAACTCTCTGTCAGTAAAGGTTTTTTCTTACGTTTGAATAGCCCTTTAATATCTTCAATAATGAGATATAAACTTGGTATCAAAATTAAGGTCACAATGGTCGCAAACAATACACCAAAAGCTAAGGATATTGCCATTGGGATCACAATTTGTGCTTGTGCGCTAACTTCAAAAAAGATAATGGGTACTAAGCCAATAAAGGTTGTTATTGAGGTGAGCATAATCGCCCTAAAACGTTTAGTGCCTGCATGAATGACTGCATCTTTTAACTTAACGCCAGACTTTCTGGCATTGTTAACATAATCAACCATGACCAGGGAATCATTCACCACCACACCAGACGCAGCTAATATTCCCATCACTGATAGTGCACTTAAATCCATACCCAAAATAAAATGACCAAATACTGAACCAATGATTCCGAAAGGAATAACCACCATGATCATAACAGCTTGCGAATAGGACTTCAGCGGGATGGCTAGCAATGAGAATACAATTAACAGTGAAATGATAAAGTCACGCTTTTGATTATCCGCACTCTCCATTTCTTCCTGAATACTGCCCGACACTTCACTTTGTACTTTTGGAAATTTTCTTAATAGTTCAGGAATAAAATTATCTCGAATGTCATTCGCCACTTTAAATGGTTCAACTTGCTCTGCATCAACACTTGCCCAGACATTAATCGTACGGTTGCCATTTTCACGACGAATACGTGTAACGCCATCCTGCAAAGTAATGACCGCTAGTTCAGACAAAGGTAATTCTGCACCATTGGGCGCTTTAATCATCACATCATCAACATGCCCAATAGAGCTTCGTTGATCATGTGGATAACGAACCATCACTTTCACTTCTTCACTATCTCGCAATATACGCTGTGCTTCTAGACCATAAAAACTGTAATTCACTTGAGAAGCAATTTCAGCTAATGTTAACTCTAAACTATAAGCAAGCGGTTTCAATTGAAATTGAACTTCTTTCGCACTGGTTTGGCGGCTATCGTTAACATCACCAATACCTTTCAAAGAGTTAAGTTTAGTCTTTAATTCCCTTGAAGCGGCTAGTAATTGTGCATCATCTTTACTTTCTAATCTAAAGGCAATATCTCCATCATCTCGTCCGCCACCAAATAAGTTATCACCGATGGTAAATGATTTTACACCCGGATAATTAGGAATGGCTGCACGCCATAAATCAGCAAGTTCAAAAGTATTCATTGGTCGAAGTTCTGGTAAAACTAATTTCACCATTAACTGACCACTGGTTCGGCTGCGTAAATCAACCTGCATATCAGAGATCATTGACTGTCCGTACTTTTCTTCAATGTCCTTGTCAATACTATTAATAACACCTTGAATATTCAATAAAGTTTGTAAGGTTGCTTTCTCTGAAGCATCAATATTCATTTCAACATTAACGCGTGGAAAATCGTGTGGGATCTTAGGTTGTCCAACGAAGCGAACAAAACCACCACTAAACAAACCCGCGCTAATGAGCATTAAACTAATAAAAAACATCAATACGCCGTAACGATAATGAATAAATAGCGTTAAAGCAGGACGATACACATTCTTAATGAAATTTTGTAAACCTTTATCAATAACTGCTCGAAGCTTGTCTACTAATTTAATAATCCTATCTAAAGGATATTGAAAGAACCAAAAGAAACCATACTCGTTCAATTTCTTAAGTTTTATTATATTAACCTTAGGTTTCATTTTAACCAAATGCGCTGGTAAAATAAGTTTGGACTCGATTAAAGAAAAAATTAAACAAAGAATAACGACAGACCCAATCGCTTTACCAAATGCTGCAGACGGCCCTTCACCAAAGAGAAAAGGAAGAAATACTGCAATCGTTGTTAATACACCAAAGGTTGCTGGCATCGCAACACGTTGGATGCCACGAATAACATTTTCTGTACTATGGCCATGCTGTTCGATTTCTTCATGGGCACTTTCCCCCATGACAATGGCATCATCAACCACGATACCTAGCACCAAAATAAAAGCAAACAAGCTAATAACATTTATAGTGACATCAATGAACTCTAATGGCATGAGGAATAAAGTACCAAGGAAACATACTGGTAAACCCATCATTACCCAAAAAGCAAGACGGACACGTAAAAATAGCGCTAACATTAGAAAGACTAATATTGCTCCACTTTTCATGTTGTCGACCATCATATTTAAGCGACCTTCGAGGTAGTAGGTCATATCAACCCACGTTTCTAACTTAACGCCTTCAGGTAATACATCTGCTTTTTCATCGACATATTTTTTAATGACTTCTGCAACATCAGTGATACTTTGATTATTAGCTGCACCAATAAAAATGGTAACGGAGTTTTCACCATTAAACTTTGAGTACTGTAAACCTTCTTTAAAACCATCGATAATGGTAGCAATTTCACCCAATGAAACTTTAGTACCATCTTCTAAGGTAACAACAGGGATTTGCTCATACTCATAACCTCGATAGGCTTGATTCTCAACACGTAAATTAATGTAGCCATTTTCAGCCCGAATTTGCCCTGCTGACATATTACGAGAGTACCCACGTACCGCTTGCGCAACATCTCTAAAACTCAAACCATATTCACGTAATTTATTTTTGCTTACTTCTATTGATATTTCGTAGTCCAAACCACTGTATAATTCAGAAATGTTTACAAAAGGCAGCTGTTGAATTTCGTTGTGAACTTTTCGCCCTAACTCTTTAAGCTCTCCATTTGTTAAGTCACCATATAAACTGATATACATGACTTCTTGGCGAAACTTCTCCCGTTCAACCTTAATGCGTTCCATACCATCAGGGAAACTCGATATTGAATCAATCGCTGACTTAACCTCCTCTAAAACAACTTGCGGATCATAATCAAGATCAACTTCAAACCAACCATTTGAAAAATTCCGATTTGAATAAGTGATCACCCGCTTTAAACCTTGAACGGTTTCCAAAGCTTCTTCGATTTTAATCGTGATCCCTTCTTCCACTTCTTGAGGGGCTGCTCCTGGGTAAGGTGCAGAATAAGAAATCCAATTGACATTAATTTGTGGGAACATTTGTTTGTTGATGGTACTAATCGTAAAAATACCGCCCACTAAAATAAATACCATCAACAAGTTTGCCGCCACACTGTTACGCGCAAACCAAGCAATTAAGCCCTTATGAGTATCATCCATTATTTAGTCCTTAATACTTGCAATTTGAGTTTCAGGAGTTTCTTTGTCAGTTTCTTCATTTACGTCATTCACATTACCTTGCAATGTTAATTTCATACCGTCAACAGGGTAATCTAACGCAGAAACGATGAGTTTATCACCTTCATGCAAACCGCTTGTTACAATGACATTTGAACCTTCTTGACGAGCAATAGTAATGTCAACATAGCTCAATTTTGAATTAGCATCTAAAATGGCAACTCTTTCGTTATCAACAAGATAACGGGGTACCACTGCTGCGCTAGCGAGACTAACCCCAAGAATTTCAGCCGTTACATATGAGCCAAAACGAATAGGGCTTTTCATTGATGAATTAACTTTGTTGTTTAAATCGTATGGGTCTTTCACTTCAGCAACTAAATAGCTCATACGACTTTGGCTATCAATAACACCTTCACTGCGCGCAATTTTTGCTTGCCAAATGACATTTTTACCCGCGTATGTGCCAATCAAGTTAACCTGTGCACTCTCACCGTGTTCGGTTAAAAACTGTAGTTCATTATCAGCAACCGGTAAGCGAACTTCAGCAACGTCTGTTCCTAATAATTTACCCACTTTACTACCTTTACCAACAAAAGAGCCTAAGCCAATCAAACGGCTTTCAATCATGGCATCATAAGGGGCTCTAATTTCAGTGCGTTCTAAATTACGTTTTGCACGAAGTACAGAAGCTTGAGCTGATTTAACACGAGCAAGCTCTTGTGCTAATTGAGGTTTACGCAAACTAAGTTCAGTAGGAGAAGTATCTGTAATTCGCTTCCATTCTTGTTCAGCAACTTGACCTTGTGCTCGTTCTTTTTCAAGCGCAGCACGAGCAGAAGCCATGGTAGCTTCTGCATCAATCAATGCAGCTTGATAATCATTAGGATCAATTCGTGCGAGTAATTGGTTTTTAGCTACAAAACCACCACGTACAAAAACTTTGGCAAGCTCAACGACTTCTCCACTAATTTGCGCAACTAGCTCTGTTTCATACTTAGGCTGTACCACACCATAAGAATTAACTGTTAAATTCCTTGGCGCAACATGAATTTCTTCAACGGCAACGATTGGTGTATTGTCAACTTCAGCCTTTTCTTCTGGCGGTTTTTTCATACTAGCAAAAACCGTATAAAGTAAGATGCCCGCAGCAAGAATAGCAATGGGTGCGATAATTTGTTTGTTATTTTTCACTGTTATGTCCTCATAAAAGTGTGATCGAATGTCATGATTCATTAAATTATGCATAGAATAACTAATTATTAGTCTAGACAATGAACTAAGTTGTAAATGCTTATTACAAGATACGCGCCGAGATTGAACGCACAATCAAAAAATCAAAAAATCAAAAAACTTACCATTTAAATAACAATAACTTAAGGTCAACTCTTTTTATTGACAGAAACAAAAAAAAGCTAAAATTAATAACTGCCTTTCAGTCAATTAGTCTTTTTAACCAATATTTATACTTTTATAAAAATATTTATTCGATATAGCCAATAGAGTACTGACCATTGTAAAGCACCATACCACCAAAAAAATTTGATATATATTACCAATCAATAACACTTGAACCTATATAGACAATGATTGAATTTCTCCCTATAACCGCAAAAATTTAGCTCATTGCGTGAAATATAAGACATCAACCAACCAACACAAAATGTTGGAAAAAGTATACAGTATCCAATAGTGACAAGCGTAAATGAACTCGTCCATAACGTTTTATTTATCAGAAAAAATCCCCTATAGGAAGCCAATCATTAATACTGAAATGCTAATGATACATAAACCTGTTAACAGGTTCATGGGTTTACATATTTTTCATCAAATATTGCCCAATAAAAATACTTACTTGGGCATTTACGATTGATGTCATATTTTAGAGTAAGGACAATTGCCAATTATTCTTCAGTAATACCGGGTAATCATTTTTTCTTTGCTTTATTTATTCAATTTGTACAGTATTGTCATTTGTGCTGTGCCTTAATTAACGACTATCAACAAGACACTAAAAGATCCCGGAACCCTATTCCACACAATAGATTTCAATCAATTACACTTTTTTATCATATTTAACGGATAACAGCTTGTTTTATATATAGCTGAGCGTAACAATAACCTAATAACTAATATTAAGGATAAGCAATGCTCGCTAAAATCAGTACTTTTTTCAAAAATTTGACCGATGATTTAACCGATAGCTCTGCCAATCAAAATGCCGATGAGGTGACTATAGAATTAGCCTGTGCGGTACTCTTGTGTGAAGTAATGCGTGCTGACGGACATTTCGATCAACAAGAGCAAGCCAAGCTGGCTTTATTATTGGTTGAACAGTTTAATTTGAATGAAGAAGAAGTGAAGGAAATAATTGATCAAGCGCTCATTCAAAGTGAGCAAGCTACCGATTTTTTTAGGTACACCTCGAAAATAAACCAACACTTTTCCATTGAACAACGAATAACAATCGTCAAACATTTATGGAATATGGCTTATGCAGACGGTGAACTTGCGAGTATTGAAGAGCATATTATTCGTAAAATTGCCGACTTGCTGCATTTACGTCATGCAGAATATATTCAAACCAAACCAAGAAAATAACATCTTTCATTTTTGATATGCGTTATTATAGTCATTAAGATCTTCAAATTAATTTTCTTGGTAAATTCAAATGGCCGATATTGGTAAATATAATACGCTTTCTGTAGTTGCAGTCACCGAAAAAGGTGCTTATTTAGCGGGTGGTGAACTTGGTGAAATTTTACTACCTAACCGTTTTGTCCCTGAAAACTGCAAAGCAGAGGATAAAGTCACTGTATTTATTTATGTTGACTCTGCTGAACGCATCATTGCTACAACTGATAAACCTTATGGTCAAGTTGATGAATTTGTATCATTAAAAGTCATTCAATTGAACAAAATGGGTGCCTTTCTTGATTGGGGTTTACCAAAAGATTTATTAGTGCCTTTCAATCAACAGCACACAGCGATGGAAGAAGGAAAGTATTATTTAGTCCGTATTTTCCTTGATACCACCACAGACCGAATTGCAGCTTCAAGTAAACTCGATAAATATATAGATATTTGGCCTGCTGATTATCAACAGTGGGATAAAGTTAAATTGATGATTGGTGGAAAAACTGATCTTGGCTTTAAAGCGATTATCAATGATAAGCATTGGGGCTTACTTTACGATAATGAAATTTTTCAACCTTTACGTGTTGGTAAAATTGTTGATGGTTTTATTAAAAATATACGTGAAGATGGCCGTATTGATTTATCACTTTCCCGTTCAGGTGAAGGAAAAGTTAATGACTTTGCAGATAAATTATTAGCACATATTGCAGAAAACGACGGTTTTAGTCCATTGCATGACAAAAGCTCGCCAGAGCTCATTCAACGTATTTTAGGTGTGAGCAAAAAAACCTTTAAAGCTACCGTTGGAAACTTGCTGAAGAAAGATAAAATTACTATTGAAAAAAGTGGTCTTCGTCTTAAATAAATCATTTTAATATGATTTATAATTTGTAGATGAGGTTTCAACCTCATCTACAAAATTACTGTTTTACTTCTTAGAAGCTCCCTCGAATACCTACCGTAAATCCTCGTGCAGGTAATGGTGAAACACCTTTCAGAAATGACGTATGTACTCGTGCTTCTTCATCTGTAATATTGTTCACTTTTAAAAATGCCACCATATCGTCGCCAACATTATTAATAAAGTAATTAAAGTTAGCATCTAGCATGGTATAGCCTTCTGTTTCACTTTCAAGTTCAGCGGTATTTGACTGCTTAAAGTAATGCGTTGCACTAATCTCAGCTGAGTATTCATCTGTCATGTAATTGAATTGTCCACCAATACGCATAGGTGGAATTCTTGGTAGATTGTCGCCATCAGTTACTTTTGCATGAATATAATCGGTAAACATACTCGCTTTAAGTGAAGGTGTTACTTGATAGAATAATTCAGCTTCTATTCCGAACATCACCACATTACTCTGTTGGAAAACATATACGGGTAAACCTTCGCTTTCCTCTGCATGCTCTTCAGCTTCATCGTGATCACCATGCTCATCTTCTAAAGCTTCATCGTGATCATCATGTCCATCTTCTGCAAATAACCCTGTATTCGCTTGATAATAATAATCATCAATATGATTATAAAAAACACTGGCCACAAAGCCAAAATCGCCTTCAAACTTTCTCCAGGTAATATCTAGGTTATAGGCTGTTTCTAATTCAACGTTTTGATCAGAC
This sequence comes from Alteromonadaceae bacterium, assembly GCA_041890515.1. Lineage (GTDB taxonomy): Bacteria > Pseudomonadota > Gammaproteobacteria > Enterobacterales > Alteromonadaceae > Colwellia_A. The sequence goes on along the minus strand of JASDWX010000046.1, from coordinate 61,436 downwards.
AAGTCTACATGTAATTCATGGTCTTCTTCATGGATTTCAAATAATGCCCCAACTTCATAAGTGTTGGTGCCTATATGAGCGCCGTTCGAAAATAGTTCACTCGCTGATGGTGCACGCTGTGAAAACGCAGCAGAAAAGCCTAAATTATAACCCTCTGAATACTGCCATACAGCACCTAAAGAAGCACTAATAGGCGTAAAGCTCTGTTTATTAAAATGCAACTCTTCTTCATGACTACCATGTTCATCGCCATGTTCATCAGAATGTTCATCGTGTGATTCTACTTCACCACTCGCACTCAACTCTACATGCTCAATGCGTGCACCCAATTGCCATAAAACATTGTCGATATGCTTCTCTTCTAGCCAAGCAACGGCAATAGATTCTGTATTCGAAGGAGGCGTAAATGCTTCTTCTCCAATCGCTTGAAAATCATTCTCTTTATAATGTAATGTCCATGCACCTTTCCAGCCGTCAACAGCTTGATGATAAAGATCAAAACGTGTTTCTAACATCTCATTATCAAATTGAGTGCCTATTCCACCTTCTTCAATTTCTTGATGTTGGTAATCAGTGTAGGCGACTTTACTCATCACACGAGTAATAAAATTATCTTCAAAATTAATTTCACTCAGCAGTTGATATCTGTCTTGTACTAAGTCGGCATAAACACCATCTTCGTCACTAGATTCTGCTCCTGTTTCTTCATGTTCTTCGTCATCGTGTTCTGAATGTGCATGTGAATGCCCGGGGATACCGTAGGTTCTTTCCATTCGCCCATACGAAACACCAACATACCCTGCGTCAAACAAATAACTTGAACCCACGGTAAAACCTGATGATTTCGAAGCGCTGTTCTCTAATAGACCTTTAATTTCTTCTTCTTCATGCCCTTCTTCGTCGTGTTCATCTTCATGGCCTTCTTCTTCGTGTTCATCATCATGTTCATCATGACTGTCTTCTGCCGTCGCATAACCAGGGATTTTGTAGTCATTAGATTCACGCCAAAAAGCATCAAGATGGACCGCTAGGCTTTGATAGCCTGTATTTATATTGAGTGTGGCTTCATTTTCATCTGCAACATCATTATGCTTTAGTAAATAATCGACCTGATTATCAATACTTGTCGGTACTCGATTATCAACGACATTGACCACGCCACCAATCGCACCACTGCCATAAAAAAGCGTTGACGGTCCACGTAGTACCTCTATCTGTTGAGCTGTGCCGGCTTCGGCTGCAACCGCATGGTCTGGTCCTACCCGAGATGCATCCCCTACGTCTAAACCATTTTGTGTGATTAACACTCTTGGTCCATCCATACCTCGAATGACAGGGCTACTTGAAACTGGACCAAAATAACTTGAATGTACACCAACTTCATTTTTCAGTGTTTCACCTAAAGTAGATGCTTGCTTTAAACGCAACTCATCACCTGAAATGACACTCACTGGTAATGCAGATTCAATACTTGATGAGTGAAGCGGTGTTGCGTAAACATCAATCACTTCCATTACCGTAGAGCGCATTGAAATCGTTATACTATTAAGTTCCTGTTCAGTAATTGTAAAATATTCATTCACATGACTATAATTTTTGGCACTTACGTGAAGCTCTACCTTTCCTGCATTAATCTCACTAAAAGTAAATTGTCCATTTTCATCGGTTACTGTTTTATATTTTGTATTCACTAAAGAAACTTGCGCTTTAGCAACCGCTTTGCCATCCGCATCGAGTATGACACCTGAAAATTGTTGAGCGTAACTCGCCCCAACAAATAGTAGTGATAATGCACACATGGGCGCAATTTTATTGATGTAAACTGATTTCATTTTTTTTCCAATAGATAAAGCTATAGAAGAGCAGTAAATAGTGCACTTCCAAATAATTTGATTTGTAATTTAGCGTTAATGTCTATCTATTGAATGGTGGGGCTCGTAGCTGCGGTACAAAATAAAGTGAAGATCCAAGCTGCGGAGTAATTATCGACTGGGTTGGCGTATAATAACTACAGATATTCACCAATTTTACCATTAAGGTATTTTTTGGGGTATCAATGTTATGTTGGCATAATTTACATTGCTGTAATTCAACACTATCTAATATC